>PXCX01000227.1 GCA_003565195.1 PVC group bacterium
CCGGCCACCGACGCCGGCAACTCTCCCTGGCTGGCGGTGAGCCTGGACACAACCATCCAGAATGTAAAGCTGGAAATGGCCCGGGCCAGTCTCTCGGGTCTGCACGAGGCTAACCATCTCATCCGTGATGTGGCCCGCAGCCTACGCACCGCCGCCAACCTGTTGAAACAAGACAATCCACGGGTGAACCGTTTCATCTCGGGAGAGGTCAGGCTGAACCGGTCGCCGCTGTCGGCGGATGAGCGCAGTCGTCTCGAGACCGCGCTGTTCCGGGCCGCGTCCAGGCTTGATATTCCGGCGCTGCTGCGAAACGACGGACAAACCTTTTTTGACTCTGTCAGGGACTGCCGTACGGGGCTGGCGCCGCTGGCCGAGTTCGCCAAGCGCTTCACGGTTTTTCTGTTCGGTGTTTCGCACATGGATCTGGCTTGGAAATGGCGTTGGCCGGAGTCGGTCGAATGTATGCGCGGCACACTCAAGAACCAGGTACGGTTCATGGAAGAACACCCGGACTTCAAGTTTTTGGAAAGTTCGCCGCCTGTCTGGATCGCCATGCGGGAACGGGATCCGGAATTGTACGCGAACCTGATCAAGTTCGGGCGCAAAGGCCAGTTCGAGCCCGCGGGCGGTATGTGGTGCGAGCCGGATGGACAGATGCTTAGCGCCGAAAGCTGGGTGCGCCAGTGCCTGTTCGGGCAGCGCGCGGCCCGGGAAATTCTCGGTTGCCAGTCCCGTGCCGGGCACAATACCGATGCCTTCGGTTTCACCTGGGCACTGCCGAAAATCTATGCCCAGGCGGGCATGGAAGCGTTCCTGACCCAAAAGATGCGCTACAACGAGTTCACGGTTTTCGAAGAAGTCCTGTTCTGGTGGCAGGCCGATGACGGTAGCCGGATTCTGGGCATTCACACGTATCCGGATCATTACCAGGAAATTGACCCGGACGAGATTGCGGAAGCGGTACGGATCTTTCATGTCACCAGCGGCGTGTTCTCGGCGGGACTGCTGTTCGGCATCGGCAACCACGGCGGCGGACCGTTACCGGACATGTTCGGCAGGATCGAGGAAATGCGCGAACTCACGGTTTACCCGCAGGTTCGGATGGCCGGCATGAACGAATATCTTGATTATCTTAAAGAGCATGAGGCTGAAGCTCTGGCCAGGTTGCCGGTACTGAACGATGAGATGTTTCTCGAATGTCATCATAAGACCTACACGGTGCAGGCCCGGACGAAAGCCTGCAACCGCGCCATCGAACGCAGTCTTTACAATGCCGAGGCTTTAGCCGTGATGGCCGGCCGCGACTGCCGCGGCGAACTGCGGTCGGCATGGGAAACCGCGTTGTTCAATCAGTTCCACGATATTCTGCCCGGAACCAGTTTCCCGGCCGTGTACCAGGATGTCATGGACGCCTATGATCAGGCATTCAGCAACGCCGAGAACTCTTCAGTCAATTCACTCAAGTCGATACTCGGGCACGGCAACAAGCTATTCTTGGTGAATACGCTTCCGTGGAAACGGCCGGCCTGTTTGTGTATCGCCGCGAAGGACATGGGAGGACTGCCGGAGGCCGGCATGGCAGAAGACGATGCCGGCAACCGTTTTCCGTATCAGAGGACAGTAACAGACGAGTGCGGCAATAGCGCCATTGCGGTTGCCGTACCCGAATTACCCGCCTTCGGAGTGCGGTCGCTCGAATTCCGCAAGGCGGCAAAGGGCGAAATGGAAGCGGCGGCCGGCGAGTTCGAGGTTGGCGAAACGTTTGCCCGCAACCGTTTTTTCCGGGCCGAATTTGATCCGGCCAAAGGTTACATCACCTCATTGAAACTGGCGGACGGTACGGAGCTGGCCGGTGACGGCATCGGGCGTCTGGATCTGATCGAGGACAGTTCGGAAGGCGTCTACCAGACCTGGAACATGAACCTGACCGGGCGCGAGGACAGGGCCAAATGCGAATCCTTCGTACGGGTCGAAAACGGTCCCGTGCGCGCCAGGTTCGAAGCCAGACTCAGCTATGGACGCTGGGAAAAGAAGAAAGATTTCATGGTCCCGATCATGTGGAACACGCCGGGCGTGGATTATCCCACCTCATCCTTCACGGTTGAATTCATTATCTGGAAAGATCTGGACTATGTCGAGTGCGTCCTGCACGCGGACTGGTGGGAGGATGATACGGACCTGAAAGTCGCCGCCGACACCAGTCTGGAAACCAGCCGCGCCCACTACTCGATCCCCTTCGGCAAGATCGAGCGTCCGACCCGGCGCAACACAGCCTGGGAAAAAGCGCGCTACGAAGTACCGGCCTTAGGCTGGGCCGATCTGACCGACGGCGACAAGGGTGTGGCGATCCTGAACACCGGCAGGCACGGCCATGACGCGCTGAACCAGACCCTGCGCCTGACCCTGCTGACCAGCCCCTACGGCGGCGAGAAAGTGCATGTACCTGATCCGTTGGCAGACCGCGGCCGGCATCTTATCAGGTACGCGTTCCTGCCGCATCGGCAAGGGCCGGACGCAGCTAAAATAGACCGGAAAACCCGTGAATACGAATTCCCGCCGCTGGTTCACCTGGGCACGACTGAACCGCCCTTGGCGCCCGGCGCCGACCGACTGTGCACGGATCCCGATTCGGTTTTGGTCACCGCCGTGAAACCGACGGAGGACGGCAGCGGTACGCTCGTGCGCATGTACGAACCCTACGGCCGACGAACGGAAATAACAGTGACAGGAGAGTTGACTTCCGGCAGCCCGCAGAAAACGGATCTGCTCGAAACCCCCAAGGGCAACGCACCGGAGTCAATAGAACCGCATCAAGTCGTCAGCCTTGTTATTGCGTCCACAACTGATCGGCCTGAAAAGAAGCATGGGTTAAAATCCGCGCTGTGAATACCGACTCGAACGCCTGTTGCCAGGCCTGCCGCAGCTCCCCAAGCGATGGCGGTGCGGCGGGCGCCAAAAGCTGCCGCAATGATGTCACCGGTTCACCGGCCAGTCCGCAGGGGACAATGTAGCGGAATCCGTCAGGGTCCGGATCCAGATTGAAGCTTACCCCGTGAAAGGTGACCCAGCGGCGCACCCTGACCCCGATTGCGGCCAGTTTCCCGGCAGCGGTCCAGGCGCCGGTCATGCGGGGGCGGCGTCGGGCCTCGATTCCAAAGGCGCCGGCCGTAATAATCGCGGTTTCTTCAAGACGATGCACGTAGTTACGGACATCACGTTCGCCGGACGTTAATTTCAAGATTGGATAAGCCACCAATTGGCCGGGACCGTGATAGGTCACATCGCCACCGCGGGCGCTGCGAACCACCCCGATACCCAACGCGGCCAGTTTTTCCGGGGACAAGATCAAATGCTCTTCGTGGGCCGATACACCGAGGGTGATGACCGGCTTATGTTCCAGCAACAACATGGTATCCGGAATGCTATCCGCCAAACGCTGCGCAACCAGCGATTGCTGCAAGACCGTGGCTTCATTGTAATCGAGCGGTCGCTCGTAAACGCGCACATCCAGCGGCCGCGACGCTGCGGTTTTGCCCGCCACCGGACGGTCTCCTCTGAAACTATTTGTCATGCGTATCAATGCGAGCGTTCGACGCTCAATTTCGCCAATCCGTTCAATACGGTATTCGCCGAATTCTGGCCGAAAGGTTGAATCGCGCTGACGGCGGCGTCGGCATGCCGGTGTGCGGTCGCACGCGCGCCGGATTCACCGAGTGCGGCGACCGCAGTCAACTTGCCGCGATCACGATCGCTACCGACCGGTTTGCCAAGCACCGCCTCGGAGGCAGTACGATTCAGCAAATCATCGGCAATCTGAAATGCCATCCCCAATTCATGACCATATACGGCCAGCGCATCGATACGCGCTTGGCCGGCATTGGCCGCCAATCCGCCCAGCACGGCGGCGACACGGAACAAAGCGGCCGTTTTGCGGGCGTGAATCGATGATACCACCTGCCAGTCCGGATGCCGGCCCTCGCCTTCAAGGTCATCGACCTGGCCGCCCACGACGCCCCGGCTGCCGGCGGCGGCGGCCAGCGCGCATACCTGCAGCGCCGAGCTGACGGATGCCTTCCCGCCGCCGCGCGCCAGCCATTCGAACGCCAGCGTCAACAACGCATCCCCGGCCAGCAACGCGGTGGCTTCGCCAAAAACCATGTGCGTGGTCGCTCGTCCCCGCCGCAACGCATCATCGTCCATACACGGCAAATCGTCATGGACCAGGGTATAGGTATGCAGCAATTCAAGCGCGGCCGCCGCCGGCCGCGCGGTTTCCAGCGCGCTGCCCGCCCAGCCTGCCGCGGCCATGCAAACCGCGGGACGCAACCGTTTCCCCCCGCCGAACACCGCGTAGCGCATGGCTTGATGCAACGTCGCCGGAACTTCCGTCTCCGGCGGCAACGCATGGTCAAGTTCGCTATCGGTCAAACAGCGGCATTGTTGCAGAAAATCTTGAAGTTGAGATTCGTCGTAATTCGCGACCCGGGTTGCGCCCATCATTCGCACCTTTACCGTAGCTATACCCGCTTTTGGGTGTTTGTTTTGATTGTCATCTTCATTCGGAACGCTTTTTCCCGAAAGTCGATTCCTCGTCGTATTCGCGTATTTTTTTCCGGAGCGTCATACGACTCATGCCGATACGAGCCGCCAACTCGCTTTGTGTCAAACCACGTTCGAGCGCGCAACGGATGATGGTCCCCTCGACGGTTCGAATCAGCCCGGTACGGACTCTCGCAAGATCGCCGCAGAATTCGCAATAACGTTTGGTTGCCGAATGTACTTGATTTAATACCGTCTGATCGTCGGACGGCAACCATAACTCGTCACCTTTGGCGTCCATGATTTCGTCCGGCAGCAGTGCCGGCAATATTGCTGGACCGGGGCTCATGACTACGGCCCGTTCAATGCAGTTTTCGAGCTCGCGGATGTTGCCCGGCCATAAGTAGGATTCAAGTCGGGAAAGAACATAGCGCGAAATCTTGGTAACATTCTTACCGTTTTCCTTGTTGAATTTAGCCAGGAAATGGTCGATTAGCGGAGGAATATCACCGCGCCGTTCCCGTAACGGCGGAAGGTGAATCGGGATAACGTTCAGCCGGTAATACAAGTCCTGGCGAAATCGGCCCTGCCTCACTTCTTCGCGTAAATCCTTTGATGTCGCGGCCACAACCCGTACATCGACATTGACCGTTCGGGTACTGCCAAGAGGTTCGAATTGCCGTTCCTGCAATACCCGCAGCAGTTTAACTTGCAGATGCGAACTCATATCACTGACTTCGTCCAGAAAAAGCGTACCCCCATCCGCGACTTCGAAACGCCCCTTATAGTCGCGCAGGGCGCCGGTAAACGCACCTTTGACATGCCCGAACAGTTCGGACTCCAGCAGGGTATCCGGCAGCGCACCGCAGTTTACCTTGACGAACGGACCATTCCGCCGCGGACTGTTGTAATGCACAATGTTCGCCGCCAGTTCCTTACCCGTACCGGTTTCGCCTATGACAAGCAAGGTTGCACGTGAACGCGCCGCCGTGGCCGCCGTGGCGAGAGCAGTGCGCATTGATTGGCTGTTTCCGATAACGCTGTCGAAACGATAACTCCGTTGCAGTTCCGCCAGGTGTTGTTTGTCCCGCGTAAGCAACTCGTCCTTTTCCAAGTGGAGCATGCGGTTGATTCTGACTACCTGGGACACAAACGAACCGACGATCGTCAACAAACGCAGATCCTTGGGCAATGCCGCTTCGTCAGCAAAAGGCCGGTCCGCACTCAGGGCGCCGACGACTTCGTCGTCGATCTTCAACGGTACGCAAATAAAAGCCGTAGGGTCAGCCGGAAAACGTTGCCGTGACACCGTACGATCAAGAAACCTCGGTTCCTTGCGGATATCCGGAATTACCGCGGGAACCCCGCTTTGAACCACATTGCCAGTGATCCCTTCACCTAGTGCATATTCTCCCCGAACACGTTCGGCGGCGCTGAGACCGTATGCACCCACAATCCTGAGTTTTTCAGAGGATTCGTCGCGGAACACCAGGGTGCCGCGCATCATTCCCAGTTCCCCGGCCAGGATGTGCATGATGCCTTCGAAAAAAACATTGGGATCCAAAACATTGGCAAGCATTTCGCCAATACGTGTCAGCAGTCCTAACTCCCTGCCCTCGCGTGATTCCTTAACAATCTTAACACTGCCTTGCTCAACGATGAAACGCTGCGGAATACCGATTTCCGCTCCTGACCGGTTGACCGCTTTGCGAGCCGTGAGAAAATTAACTCCTTGCGAGACTGATATCTCAAGTACAACCTGGGTAACGTGGCGCACCTTGGCCAGAAACGGCGAGGTATGCGCCTCGGTTTCAAGCAACCAGAAAGCGGTGGTGTTCAAGTCGTAAAGACGCGGGCAGTGATGCCCGAAAAACAACAGCGCCTTTTCCTCGTCTCCCCATAAATCCAGCATTCCCGTCAGGCTGTCAAAAACATAGCCGGCACAGTTTCCAGTTTCCAGGCGCGCCAGCACGGATTGCAAAGCCGCCGGATCCGATGGATTCTCAACATGGATGGCAGGACAGCGAGAAGACTTGAAAAAATCGAGGAAAACGCGGTCACGATTCCCTTTGCCCGAGGAAAAACAATCCACCAGCATGAACCGTCCTTTTGTCATCATTCCCGCGAGTTCATCGCTAATGGCTTGCGGCGAGCGGTTGAAATTGACATAAACCACCGAAGCCCCCTGACGCTCACACGATGCAATGAAACCGGAAACAAATCGATCGACGGGAGCGCCCGAGTTTGCTTCCAAAACAACATTGTCGCCGACAAAAATTTCGCCGACAAGTCGGTCAGCTTCCGAAACACCCGTGGTCGGTTTGAATTTTTGCATAATTCGCTAGCCAACCATATTTCAAATTCCCGATTGAGATTCTGTTTTTTCAACGACTTGCGGCTCGATCAGCACCGTTTCCTGTTTTTCGGGCATATTCTGACCCATATATTTTTTCAGATACTCGGCGGCAGCGCGGCCCAGAAAATCCAGCCCCCCGTAAATGACCGTCGCCTTGGAGCGACACAATTTCAGGGTACGACCATATTCCGTGTAGGTCGCGATATGGAAGCCCTTGTCCAGGTCGCTCAGTTTCCGCGCCAACGTTCCCGTCTGCGCCAGAACTACCGCGCCGTCCGGCAGGCGTTTCGCCCGCTTAACCAGGCGGTCTTCAATCTCGCCGATGTCTTCCGGATACGGTTTCTTGTTTGCCAGGCAGAGCGTCAGTCCGATCTCCTTTTCAGCCAGCGCATCAAGCGCCGCTTCGTAAATGAGACGGTACGGCGAGTAGTAACCATCCTTGCTGTTTTTCAGTAAGCGGAACTGGCCGACATAGGCAAAAACCTTGGCGCCTTCCTCTAAGAATGGAGACAGAAATTGTTCCACGGCTTTTTCCACGGAAAACGCCACGCAAGCCACCCGCGAATCCGGAATCCTCCGCACTAGGGAAACGCAAGGCATAACCCTTGCCGCTGCGCTCACTGCAGAGAAAACACACTGATCGGGACGATACACCACCATGCTATCGACAGCCCGGGCCTCTGCCGCAGCCAGCAGACCCTGTACGCTCAAGGCATGCCCGTCGACAATGGTCGCCACAAAACGTCGTTGCGGATCGTCATAGCCGATGCGCAATCCATCCAGCAACTGGCCCATGAAGTCGCCCGGGCTGCTGGCATCCTGGATACCGGCATTGCAGAACAAAATCTCGACTGCGCGATTCAACGGTTCGGCCACATGAATTCCGCTCCGGCGCTTGGCGGTAACGATCAGTCGCCGTCGCAACTCTTCCACCGCACGCACGGCGGTCCCTTTGCTGATACCGCACAAGACCGATAAATCGGCCACGTTTGGGAGTCGATCGCCGGGCTGAAGCGTTCCGTCCATCACCAGCGCCTCAATGCCACGACCTAGTTGCAGATGCAACGGCGTTTTCAAGTTTCGATCAAACGTAATCCGCTGAATCGACTGAAGGACATGATTTTCCATTGGAGTTCACCTCATATAAACCTGCTATCCAACACAATAAAACCAGTATTGTGCACCGACCTGATGTGGTTGTCAAGCCAAACTGCAGGTGGACTGAAGTTTTGCCATAAGCATTTTGCCAAGCCGGCATGTCTGTTTGCGGCGAAGCCATAATGCATTGCCAGATAGATGTTTGTCCCTATTCTGACGGACCATTTCGCCCCTGCGGATCGATTAAGTTGATCGACGAAGGGTATCCGAGTAAGGGTTTCGAGGAAGTGTGCGTTTAAGCGTACGGTTA
>PXCX01000333.1 GCA_003565195.1 PVC group bacterium
GGCGACCCTGGGCGGCTTCGATTTCCCGTAACAGCCCGAACTTCAACGCATCCGCCGTCCCGCTCCAGTTGATCCGAACCACGCCGTTGGTAAAATGCGGCTGACGCGTCCCGCCCACCGGGAGCGAACGATAAAAAATAGAGATCCCGGTAACATCGGTCCGGGACAACAACGCATCGAGCGCCTTCGGAATATTTCTGTCGGCCTCAATGTTCGAACCCACTCCTATAAATGTATCCACCTTCATATCACCCCTTTTCACGCACGATAGACACACCCACACTCCTGGAAAAGCGGGCGGCCCCGGGTTTCTCAACGGTTACCTCCACCCGGTGCACCCGTGGTTCGCGCAAACAGATTTCGGCAACCCGATCTGCCAGCGCTTCAACCAACTGGTATTGCGAGGATTCGGCGAAGGTGACGATTTCCTGTTTCACCTTTTTATAGTCGACCGCATCCTCGATGGCATCGCTTTTGCAGGCATCTCGAAGATCGGCCGCCATCGACACGTTGATCAAGACATCCTGTTTTTTTTGCCGTTCCTCGGGAAAAATGCCGATAACGCAGCGCACCAGCAAATCACGGATAAAAACACAATCCATCATATCACCCACCTTTTGGTTGGTTATCGCATGCCCAATCAGCCACCAGCAAGAACCTATCACGAACACCCTGCCTATGACAACCTTTTTTGAAGCGGTCCTGCGATTCAGACAGCGGGGAGGGGTCGGCCGTTTTCTTGGATGGGACAAGAACGTCCAACATCGAACATTGAATGATAGCTTATGGCCTGATATGATTGAGCTTGAAACAACCGTGACGAAGCGAAGTTTACCTTTGGAGAATTCCTGAAAGACGACATCTAGCCAGCTTCGCTGAAAGTGTTCAGGGGTTCAGAGTTCAGTGTTCAGGCCGGATTTCCTGAACCCTTTGGGCCGCAACAACTTAGACAGACGCATGTGAAATGTTCGACTCATTTACTCAAACAATTCTCGAAGAAGTAGCTAGCCAGCTTCCACTGAAGCGTTCAGTGGTTCAGCTTTCAGAGTTCGATGTTCGTTGTCCCGAACCCTGAACACCTTGCCCGCCAACATATTGTAAACCTCTGAAAAGGTTCGACTCATTTAATCAAACAATGTCCGAATTAGATTTTAAACACTGCGAATGGCAACCCATCCGTCTCTACGCAGAGGGCCGGCAGCCGCTAACGGCTCGTTACTGGAATTGTCTGCCGGCCTTGGACATCAATGCTGTGCATACGAAAGCGGACGAGATTATCCGGCACCCTGACGCGCTGCGCGCTGATGCGGATCCGGAAGGTGATTATCCCGGGCGCGAACTAACCAAATACGCATTCAGTAACCGGCATATAGATCCGCGTTTTTATATTGAATACCCTTTATCCAGCCGGACTTCACCACGGGTGATGGGTCAGACTATCGGCGATCCGGAACGGGAATGGGATGTTTTGATCGAGCACCGTGACCGTTACCTGGCCGCGGCCGGTCTGAGCCTGTCAAGCCCGCAGGCGGAAATCGCCCGTTGTCTGGCTGAAAGTTTTGCGGGCTATTCGCATTTCAAGGACAAGCCCATGTGCTGCACGTTTCCGGAAAACGAGCGTGCGCTTGAGCATCCAATAGAGGGATTGCTGCACAAATCATACTGTGTCGGTTGTGCCATGGCCTTTGCCGCTCTCGCCGATGCTTCCGGATTGCCCGCCCGGGTTTTGAGCATGGAAGGGCATGTGGTTGCCGAAGTTTGTGTCAACGGCTGCTGGCATCTGGTGGACAGCATCGCCCGGCACAGCACGGAATCGAAACTGGAGCTTTATTTTGATTCAAGCTTTGTCGAAACACAGCTTGATCCCATGGGCAATCATGGGCGAAGAATTACGGATTCATACAGAAACGGACTCTGGAAACGCGGAAATCCAAGAATACACCTGATGGGATCTTCGTGGCTTAGCTGTATGACTTTGCATTATACCGCTCAAACCGCTCACGCGCTGTATCCGGAATCTAAAACGCCGGGCATCCAGTCGGAGGATGGCAGGCGTTTGCCGATAATAAAACGCGGCGACGGTTTTTTCTATCCGCGTGTTCATCGTACCCTTGATAATGAACCGACCCGGATCCGGCGTTTGGCGGCAGTGCCTATGCGGATGCCGCAGAAAAAGGATATAACCTGGGATTTTCTCTACCATCCGTTCCGGAAAGGACAGAAGATCCGGGAATCAATTTTTCTGTCCAGCCTTGAAGATATGGAAGGAGTAGAAATAATTATCGGTTTCGGGGCCAGCCGCAGCAGTGATTTCTCTGAAGCGGCCGGCAGCAGACTGCGTTTAAGGCTAGGCGATTTCTCCGCAACCTTGACTGAACTGCAGAGCTGGCCACCGACGGTTCCCGACGAAACCGGAAACGTACATTGCCGCCTGTTCCTTCCGGCTGATTTATTCCGTAAACCCGGATTCCATTACATTGAGATTATTCATCAAGCGGATTCCGTTTATTATCTGCCCTGTGTACCCGCATACATGGAACCGTATCAACCGCCTTTATGGAGTTAGAAAAGAACCGCTTGCATTTACGACAACCTTTTCTGACGGGTCGGATACTTGAATGCCCCGCGCTTACGCCGGGAACGTTTCTTGACCGGGGTTGTAATCGTTCCGGCATCGAGACCGGCCGCGGAACGTAGTTCGTCGATCTGATCGCGCAACATGGCCGCCCTCTCGAATTCGAGGGCGGCAGCGGCTTCAAGCATTTCGTTTTGCATATCGCTAACGGCCTGATGCACATCGAAATCCACGCCGGTTTCGCGTACGACGGCCGCAGCAGCGATTTCACGGCTTTGCTCCCGGCGCATCTGTTCTTGATCAAGTCGTTTTTCGACACCCCGCGGTGTAATCCCGTGCTGCTTGTTGTACGCGGTTTGGACTTCCCGTCGTTGCCGGGAAACATCCAGCATAGCACGCATCGAATCGGTGATCCCATCGGCATACAGAATCACGCGGCCGTCAATATGACGGGCGGCCCGGCCGGCCGTCTGAATCAACGACGTTGCCGAACGCAGAAACCCTTCCTTATCGGCGTCCAATACCGCGACCAGCGACACCTCGGGCAGATCCAATCCTTCACGCAGCAGGTTGACTCCCACCAGGCAATCGAACTTGGCTTGCCTTAATGCTTGCAGGATTTCGACGCGTTCCAGGGTATTGATTTCAGAATGTAGATATTGCACGCGCAAGTTGGCTTGACTCAGATAATCGCTCAAATCTTCCGCCGTCTTCTTGGTCAAGGTGGTCACCAATGTCCGTTCCCCACGTGCCGCGGCCTGACGGACTTCTTCCATCAGGTCGTCAATCTGGTGCGTCAACGGTCGCACACTCACCCGCGGATCCAGCAGGCCGGTGGGTCGAATGATCTGGCGCACCGGTTCACCGGCGGTTTCGTGCTCAAACGGTCCGGGCGTAGCCGACATGAACACCACCTGACCCACCGCTTGCAGGAATTCATCGAAATTCAAGGGACGGTTATCCTTAGCGGAAGGCAGTCTGAATCCGTGTTCAACCAGCGTTTGTTTCCTGGCCTGATCGCCGTTATACATCGCCCGCAACTGCGGCAGGGTCACGTGCGATTCGTCGATAACGGTCAGAAAATCACCTGCAAAATAGTCCAGCAAGGTAGCCGGCGTTTCGCCTTCGCCGCGTCCGCCAAGATGTCGTGAATAGTTTTCGATACCACTGCAATACCCCATCTCGGCAAGCATTTCCAGATCATATTCGGTACGCATACGCAGGCGCTGCGCCTCGAGCAGTTTACCGTTGTTTTCAAACCAGGCCACGCGTTGATCGAGTTCCGCGCGTATCCGCTGCAAGGCGCCCTGAATTTTGTCACGTGGCATCACAAAATGGGTAGCCGGCGAAATAACGCACACATCCTGACTGGCAATCCGGTGCGCCGTCAGCGGATCGATCGCGTCAATACGTTCCACCTGATCGTCGAAAAAATGGATGCGAATCGCATGCCGGCTGTATGAGGGGTAGACATCGAGCACGTCCCCGCGTGCCCGGAAGGCGCCGGGTTCGAGCGAAACATCGTTACGCTGATACTGGATATCGACCAGTTTTTGCATCACGGTTTCGCGTTCCGCCTCCCGGCCAGGTCGCAGGGTAACGATCATCTCGGCATAATCCTGCGGCGACCCCAGGCCATAAATACATGAGACCGACGCCACGACGATGACATCGCGGCGCGACAACAACGAATTGGTCGCGGACAATCGCAGACGCTCGATCTCCTTGTTGATCGAGGCGTCTTTCTCGATAAATGTATCGGTTTGCGGAATATAGGCTTCCGGTTGGTAATAGTCGTAATAGCTGACAAAGTATTCGACCGCGTTATGCGGAAAGAAGTCGCGGAACTCGGCATACAATTGCGCGGCCAGGGTTTTGTTGTGCGAGATCACCAACACCGGGCATCCGAGCTTCTCGATCACGTTAGCCAAGGTAAATGTTTTACCTGATCCGGTGACGCCTTCCAACGCCATGAACCGGCGGCCTTTTCCCAACCCGCTTTTCAGCGCCACGATGGCGCCGGGTTGATCCCCGGTGGGCTGATAGGGCGCCTCTAGTTGGAAAGGTGTCGACATGGACGTATCCCGGCGGCTTTATCCAGCCCCATCAAACGGCAACCGCTCGCATGAGAATCCGGCCGCCTGCCGATGGCCGCCGCCGCCGTATCGCACAGCGATCGGCAACACATCCACATTTTTCGAGTACAGCGTAACATTGTACCGGTTGCCATCGTGAACAAACGTCGCGCAAATCGGATACCGCTCGTAACGTTGCCCGAAAACCTCGCTGCCGAAAAGATTCAGATTGGCGGCGTAACAGCGATCTCCGTCGAGCGTAGTCTCGAATCCGTATTTTTCGATAAACTCGGTTGCCACGGCCAACTGGTAACGCCGGCAAACACGACCCTCCCGCAGAATGGCTGCCAATGTTCGACGGTCATCCGCCAGCAGTTTCGTCCATACCGGCGCCTCGGGATGATGTGGCAACAGACGTATTCCCTCGCAAAACGACGCGGTCTCCTCGCCGTAACGCCACGTCCAGATATCCCGGTCGGCTGTCAGACTGACAGCTCGCGGCACCGTTTTTTGCGGGCAAAAAAAATCCCAGGTTAATTCACACGCCGCCCGCCCGTCCTGACGCAGACCGTCGAGACCGGCATATTCATCATTTGCAAGCGAGGACGCATGGTGATCGATCCAAATCAAACGCGTGGCGCGTCGACGCAAGGATGCCATGCTCTCGGGCGCGGGCAAATAATCGACAACGACCACCGTTTCCCCGGTTTCAATCGGCAGCCGTGGAATAGGGCGCCGGTAATCGGCCGCCACGAAGCGGCCATCGCCTTCGGCACTGCGCACGATAGCGGCCGAACAGCGCCCGTCCAGATCGTCATGATAATAACACAGCATGGGAAGCCGTCCCTGTTCGCTTGTTTGATAACCCGCGCAGCGGAAAAGATCACCGGCACCCCGAACCCCGCCAAACGGGTTTTTCAGATCCGTTTGGTCAGTTCTGCTCGGGCACTGATTCGTCGATCGGTGGCGCCGGAACCGCGACTTCCGGGTCGGCTGGCGTTTCCATCGGTATATCCATGGGCGGCATAACCGTTTCATCAGACGGCGGCAAAGCTTCCGGAACCACCGATGGCGGAACCGTATCGGCGGGAGGCGGCACATCCGGCGCCGGCAACTCGTGCGGCGTCGTGTCAGGCAAAGGTTGATCCACCGGCGGCGGACGGGTATCCGGCCGCACAGGCGGCGCATCGGCGGCCGGCAACATTCGGTCGGCAAGCGATGTGTCCGCCGGTGGCTGCACCAGCGCCAACAGGGTAGTATTAACCAAAAATATGGCAGCCAGAATAACGGTTGCCTTAGTCAGGACATTGCCTGCCTGCGCGCCAAAAAGGCTTTCTCCCATACCGGAACCAAACGCCACACCCAATCCGGAAGACTTCGATTTCTGGAGCAGGATAATACCGACCAGTAGAATACAAACCACCACTTCGATAATGATCAACAAAACACGTAATACACCCATGATGCTCTCCTGTTCGAGATTGAACCGGCCCGGCGCACAGCGCATCGGCGTCGGATCGTCAAACGATTTTAATGCGGACTTCGCCCGCAACCCAGAGGTCAGATGTCAGCAAGAATTTCCGTCCTGACCTCTGACCTCTTGCCCGATATCATCCATGATCTCCGCAAAATTTTTCTTGTTTTTTTATGGCCATCACGGTCCGATAAGTCGCTAAACGACGGCGGCTTTAACAACAGCCAGAAACGTTTCGGCATCTAAAGCGGCGCCGCCAATCAAGCCACCGTCAATATCGGGTTGACGGAACAAATCGCCCGCATTCGCCGGTTTGACGCTGCCGCCATAAAGGATTCGGGTTTTTTGGGCCGCCGCACGGTTATCGATTTTTTCCAAACAAATCCGAATAAAGGCATGCACTTCCTGCGCCTGTTCCGGTGTAGCGGTCAATCCGGTGCCGATCGCCCACACCGGCTCGTAGGCCACGATGATCCCCGAAAGATCCGTGCCGATTCCTTTCAAACTACCCGCCACTTGGGTTTCAATGACCTTGCGGGTTTTACCCGTTTCGCGTTCCTCCAGCGTTTCGCCAACGCAGACGATCGGAACCAATCCGGCGGCCATGGCAGCATGCGTTTTGCGGTTCACGATCTGATCGGTTTCATGGAAACAGGTCCGCCGTTCGCTATGCCCCAGGATTACGTAACGACAACCGGCATCCACCAACATCGGGGGCGCCACTTCGCCGGTATACGCACCTTCGTTCTCCCAGTGCATATTCTGGGCGCCAAGCGCCACTGATCCCGAGCGTAACACCCCGGCAACCCGGACCAAAGCCGGGAAAGGCGGACAAATCACTGTATCAACCGATGGCGATAAGGGCGACGCTCCGCGCGCCACCGCCTCCGCCAGCATCGCGGCTTCGTCACCGCATTTGTACATTTTCCAGTTACCGGCCACAACCGGTTTACGCATTACCGTCATAAACAAACTCCCTATTCCATATCAGACAACGCTTCGATACCGGGTAAAACCTTCCCTTCCAGGAATTCCAGGCTGGCGCCGCCGCCTGTGCTGATATGGGTGATTTTACCAGCCAGACCGCTGCGATTGACGGCGCTGACACTATCACCGCCACCAATCACACTAACAGCCGCCGAATCCGCGACCGCCCGTGTGACTTCCATGGTTCCCTCCGCGAACGGCTCCATCTCGAAACAACCCATCGGACCATTCCAGACGATGGTTCGCGCCTTCTCGATTGCACGACTGAAAAGACGCACGCTTTGCGGCCCGACATCCAAAGCCAGCCAGCCATCCGGAATATCCTTTTCCCCCACGATACGGGTATTGGCGGATTCGCTGAAAGCGTCGGCCACCACATGGTCAACCGGCAGCAGAATATCAACCCCGTTGTCAGCCGCCTTTTGCAATACGTCGCGAGCCAACTCAACCTTGTCCGGTTCCACCAGCGATTTGCCGACCGGCATCTGTTTCGCCAGGTAAAACGTATAGGCCATGGCGCCGCCGATGATCAAGGTATCGACCTTCTGCGTCAAATTAGCAAGGACATCGATTTTGCCGCTGATTTTGGCGCCACCAATGATTGCCACAAAAGGCCGTTCGGGATTTTCAATCGCGCGCCCAAGATATTCGAGTTCCTTTTCGACCAGAAAACCGGCGACCGACTGCTTGAAAAAACGGTTGACGATCGCCGTCGAGGCATGCGCGCGATGCGCGGTTCCAAATGCGTCGTTACAGAAAACATCGCCCAATCCGGCCAGCTCACGCGCAAATTGTTCCTGTCGCGTTTTTATATCCGCAGCCGCCCGTTTCTTATCGTCGTCCGAGGCATCGGCGGATAGCTTGGGCTTACCCTCTTCCTCCGCGTAAAACCGCAGGTTCTCAAGCAAAAGCACGTCACCCGGCTGCAACGTTTCCGCCGCTGACCGGGCTTCCTCGCCCCTGCAATCGCCGACGAATTTGACCGGCTTATCCAGCAACTCGGACAGCCGGTCGGCAACCGGTTTGAGACTGAACTCGGGCTTGACTTCACCGCCGGGCCTTCCCAAATGGCTTGCCAACACCAGCGACCCGCCGTTCTCGAGCACATATTGGATGGTCGGCATCGCAGCCCGGATA
>PXCX01000100.1 GCA_003565195.1 PVC group bacterium
AACCCATCCGCTGACAGCCAGCAATATCCGGGTCGGCAATGGCAAACGACCCCACCCTTCGAACAAGGCGGCAACCCGCGGCATGAAAAACGCCAGCAAAACAAACACCGTTGCCGCCCCAACCACCAAAAGCAAGGCCGGATAAGCCACCGCGGCCTGAACACGCCGGCGCCGGTCGTCCTGTTTCTCGCGTTCCTCGGCCAACCGCAATAAAATCCGGTCCAAAGCGCCGGCCGATTCGCCGGCACGTACCATGCTGACGTATAACGGCGAAAATACACGAGGATACTCGCTTAAGGCAGCCGAAAAGGTACTGCCGTTGCCAATCGCTTGCGTAATATTCTCCAAAACGTTGCCGAAACGCGCATTTGATGACTGCCCGCTTACGGTCGCAAGCGCCTGTAACATGGGCACCCCCGCTTTAAGCAATCCGGCCATCTGACGCGTAAACAGGGTGATATCATGAAAACTAATAGATCCATGCCGGCGACCGTGGGCAGCCACCCCCCGTTTTTGAACCCGAATCGGGATGTAGCCGTCGGCATCCAGGGCCGCCAACGCATCGGCTTCGGATGCCGCCCGGATTTCGCCGGTTTCAGGACGACCGGGTCCCCGCTTGGCGGTATACTCATAAATTGGCATCTCAGACCGCGGTTATCCGCATGACTTCTTCCATGGTGGTGAGACCGCGCGCCGCTTTCGCGGCGCCGTTTTGAGCCAGAGTCCGCATGCCCATGGCGTCGGCCGCCGAACGCAGACGGCCGGCCGGCGCTTTCTCCAGAATCAAATCCTGAATCGAGGCCTCATTCGGCAGCATCTCGCTGATGGCCGCACGCCCGCGATAACCACTGTGATTACACGCACGACAACCGCGGCCGCGATAGCCGGATTCGCCGTCCGGCTTATCATAACGTTCCCGGCACGAGGAACAAATCATGCGTAGCAAACGCTGCGCGATCGTCAACGCCAGGGTCGACGCCACCAGATAGGGTTCAACCCCCATCTCGGTAAGCCGTCCCGGCGTGGATGCTGCATCGTTGGTATGCAGGGTGCTGAACACAAGATGACCCGTCATGGCCGACTGGACCGCAATGCGTGCCGTCTCCAAATCGCGGATTTCGCCCACCATCATTACATCCGGATCGTGCCGCAACATGCTGCGCAAAGTGCGCGCGAACGTCAACCCGATCTGGGGATGGATTTGGGTCTGGGTAATCCCGCGCAATTCGTATTCCACCGGATCTTCAATGGTGATGATCTTGCGTTCCTGCGAATTCAAGCGGCTGAGACAGGCATACAACGTCGTGCTTTTGCCGCTGCCCGTCGGGCCGGTCACCAGCAGGATGCCATTCGGCCGGGCAATCGTCCGGCACAAAATCTCCAGCGCATCGTCATCATACCCAAGATCGTTGAGGTCGAACAACATCGAGGCCGGCAAAATCCGGACCACTACATCCTCGCCATGCATCGCCGGCACCACCGAAACCCGGAGATCATAACGCTGACGGTCCACCACAACGCCGGCGCGGCCATCCTGCGGTAAACGCCGCTCTACAATATCAAGACCGGCCATCAGTTTT
This sequence comes from PVC group bacterium, assembly GCA_003565195.1. Classification (GTDB taxonomy): domain Bacteria; phylum Verrucomicrobiota; class Kiritimatiellia; order CAIKKV01; family PXCX01; genus PXCX01. The sequence continues at coordinate 1,581 of PXCX01000100.1, forward strand.
ATCCGCGAGATAATCGACGGGAAAAGGAACCGCATGTCGCCATGCACATTCGTCGGCCACAACAAACCATCAATCCGCCGGCGTACACGTACGCCCTCACGATCGGCCTCGAAATGAATATCGGTTGCCCGATCGCGGATGGCTTCCTGCAAAAACTGGTTGACCAACCGCACCACCGATGTGTCGGATGCCGTCTTGCCGACATCCTGGGTTTCCTCGGCAGGCGGCGGCGATGGTTCATCCGTTTGCGCCAGCAAACGTTCCACCGTATCGGCGCCGACACCATAATAAACCGCCAGCGCCTTGCGAATATCGTCACGACATGCCAGCGCTCGTTCCACCCGGCATCCCATGGTGGCCTCGATATCTTCCACCGCCGCTAAATCCAGCGGATCGGGAACCGCCAAAATCAGCACCCCGTCCTGCAAACTCAACGGCATAACACCGTAATGGGCGGACAGTTTGGAAGTGACCGCCTTGACCGCCGCGCGATCGACTTTCATATCGGCGATCGTCACAAACTCCATGCCGAATTGGCGAGCCTGCGCACGCAAGACATCCGCCTCCGGCAGGAACCCATGCTCGACCAGGGCTGCCGCCAGCGGTCGCCGCGTTTGGGCTGCCAGCTTACGCGCCTGTTCCAGCGCTTCAACTGTCAGAAGCTTGGCATCCAGCAATATCTGTTCGAAACCCATGCTTACGACGACTGAATTTTACCGATCATGTAGAACTCGTCTTCGGTTTGTTCGTCGTACTTGCCGTCTATGATTTGTTCCACACCGTCGAGCGTGTCGCTAATCGGCACGAATTCACCTTTTTTCCCGACATAAGACTCCGCGACGAACATCGGCTGAGTCATGAAATTCTGCAGTTTGCGCGCCCGATCGTAGGTAAGCCGGTCCGCCCGGGATAACTCTTCCAAACCGATCACCGCCACAATCCGGTGCAACTCCTCGTACTTGGTCATGATCCGCAGGAATTCCTGCGCCAAATGAAAATGCCGTTCGCCTACCATCGCCGCACTGAGATTCGAACATGACGATGCCAGCGGATCGATGGCCGGATAAAGACCCAACTGGGTCCGTTCGCGCGACAAAACCATTACCGCATCAAGATAACTGAAGATGGTAACCACGGCTGGATCGGTGAGATCATCGGCCGGGACATACACGGCTTCGAACGCCGACACGGATCCCTTGATACGCTCATGGACATCGCCAACCTCCGAACTCAAGGTGGGCTGGTAACCGGTTTCGGAGGGTGTCCGCCCCAGCAAGGTCGAAATCTCCGAACCGGCCTGCACGAACCGGAAAACATTGTCGATAAACAACAAAACCTCGCGCCCGGTCGATTCCAGATATTCAGCCAGCGTGACGCCGGTCAGAATGACATTGAAACGCGCGCCCGGCGGTTCATCCATCTGACCAAACGCCATCATGACCTTGTCGGAAATACCGGCTTCCCGGAACTCATGATACAGCTCGTTGCCTTCGCGAATCCGTTCGCCGACTCCGGTAAAAACACACGCGCCCTCGTGCTGCTCGACAATATTATGGATCAATTCCGAAATCAACACCGTCTTACCGCAACCCGCGCCGCCGATAATGCCGGTCTTCGAGCCGCGTACGACCGGAAACAATAAGTCGACCACTTTAAGACCGGTTTCAACGATTTCGGCCTTCGCCGATTTCAAACTCTTGATATCGACATCCACCCGTGACACATCCTTGTGAATCGGCAGTCGCTGGCCGGTCTCGATCGGACCCTTGCCGTCAATCGGCTGGCCCATCACGTTGACAATCCGGCCAAACAGTTCGTCGCCCACCGGAATCGTCAGCGGCTCGCCGGTCGCCGTGACAGACGCATTGCGTTGCAGGTTGTTGGTGGAGCCCAGCGCGACACAACGCGCAATGTTGCCTTCAAGATGTTCCGCCACCAACAAAACAACCTCGCGTTTGTCAAAAGAACGGGTCTTTAAAGTCTCGTGTAAATCCGGCACGGCTTCAACCGTCGAAAATGAAACATCCACAACCGGTCCCTGTACCGCGACAACCCGACCTTTGTTCAGCTTCGATTCCGTCGTCGTTTCCATCATATTATTCCCTTTCCGACGTTCGCAACCTTAACCTTTTCAGCAGCCGCGGCTGCGGTCCGTTTGGTGCGCGTCTTCTTCGATTTCGATGCGGAAAATGTTTCCCGCATCCCCTTGTCAATCTGTTCATGGGCCGCCTTGAAAGCGTCCTGCTTCAGTTTCTTAAAGCGTTTCTCCACCTTGTCCAGACTGCCCTCAAGATGCGTGGCACGCGCCGAAAACTCCGCCAGTTTGGAATCTTCAAACGCTTCAAAAAGCTTGGCCGTAACCCAAACACTCGAAAGATATTCAAGCATATCCGATAACGACGATTCCACGATCACGTTGCGCGCACGCAACGCCAATTGCCAAACGGCATGGTCCTTGGTCGGCGATTCGCTCTCAACCGGTACATCGAACAATTCCGCGCAAGGCAGTATCCCCGCCGTCTCAATCACCTGCGCGGTAAACGATTGCGGTCGTGGATAAACAAGCATGACTTTCCCCATGCGCCAATTCAAAACTTCGTCCACAATATAGTCCTTGATGGCCACCGCCTGTTCGTAGACCGTCTCGCGCTCGATCCCGCTGAACGCCCGGAAGTCGCGACCCTGATCGGATAACACCGAAGCCCCCTTGTCGCCAATCACCACCAGCGAGACGTCCGCATCCGGTAAATCGCCCTGCAGTTGATGCGCGCGCCGGATCACCCCCTGGTTCAAACCGCCCATGAACCCCGAATCCGACGTCACCACCACGATCCCCAACACCCCCGACACCGTCCGCACCAACGGATCGTCCACATCCACCATGCTGACCACACGGAAAAAACCTCCGAACGATTCCATGAAGCGCACAAAACGCTCCTTCTCCTTCTCCATGGCATGATATTGCGACGAAGCAATGTTCTTGAGCGTCTCCACCAGATTCAGGAGATCGCCGTAAAACCGTAATTCGGCGCGCAGTTCGTTTAATTGCATCGGATCCCGTTACATGCCGGCCAGGCCAAGAGCCGCCGGTTACTCTAATTCAGAGATTGTTTGACTAGCCGTTATCTTTGCTGAGAACTTCCTGGGCTTCCTGTAGACGATGACGCAGCGAACCATCGATCTCAAGGCTGCCCAACTTGAAGGCCAGACCGCCCAGCAACGCTTCGTCCACCTCTTCCTCAACCGCAATCTCCAACCCGAATTTTTTATTGATCAAATCGCTTAAACGCTGACGCTGTTCCACGTTCAGCGACTGTGCCGTACGGAACGAGACATCCCCGCCATCCACCGTGATGCCGTCCGTATCCATCTCATCAAGCGCCTCAACCAGTTCATCCACCAATACCTTGTTCAAATCCGCGAAAACCGTGTCGCTGAAAACCATACCCAGAATTTCACTGGACCGTTGCACCACTTTCCCCTCCAGCTCCAGCTCCATCCGCCGGCGCAGGTTCTCCTCCTCCTGGCGCGCCCGCTGCACGATGCGTTCGCTCTCGGTGCGGGCTTCGTCAATCATTTTTTCCCGCAACTGGGCTACTTCCTGCTCGGATTTGCGCCGACGCCGTTCCATATCCTGTTCGGCTTCCGCCTTGTAACGGGCAAGTTCCTTCTCGTGTTCCTCAATCTGGCGCACAATACCGGATTCCTTCTTGCGTACCTCCGCCTCAACCTGACGAACCGTTTTAACGGCCTGCATGGTGGTGTTGAGCAATAAACGTTTGATAATCAGTACCAACAGTATAAAAACCACCAGATGCACGATCACAATCGGGCCCACGAACTTCAAAATATCCGTTATATCCATAGTTACTCCGTTTCCATCAGTCTAAGGTCTTCCCCCTTTAGCCGCGTCCGAAAAGTTGAAAAAGTATCAGTAACGCAATTACCGCGATCCCTTGCGCGAAAACCAACGAAATGATCATGGCCTGCAATATTTTCGGCGCCGCGGACGGATTACGTCCCAAGGCCCGGATGCTGGCATATCCAATCACCGCAATCACCGTTGAAGGCCCGATAATGGTCAGGAACATGACCAGAAATATAATAAAATTATCCACTACCCTAATTCTCCACCAAAATCATGCATTCATTGTCGTCAAACCGTACCATTCCTTTTTTTATCGGCACCTTTTTGCGCCAGTCGATCAGGACATCGCCTTCAAGTAACAAGCTGACGATCGGAGCATGATAATCCAGAATCTCGAATTCGCCCTGGTCGCCCCGCAGGAAAACACTCTTCGCTTGACCCTCGTAAACGACATGTTTCGGATTTAAGATGGTTACTTTCATGTCTCGCCCTGCTCCGCTGCCGGCAGCTCCTCGCCGACCTCGTCACTCTGCGGTAACACGGCAAGCAATGCCTCAAAACGTTTTTTGAGATCGTCGCTGAGTTCCGGCTGCGTCGCCACAGCCTCGATGAGCTCCGGATCGCGCACCGCCTCGAGCTCATGCGCTTCGCGCATAAACAAACGCCGGCGCGCCTGCGACATGTTGTCAAGCCGGCCCTGATGCAGGGCGTAAAGCAGCAGCGCCGTTTCGGTAAGCCCGCCGGGTTGATGTTCGGCTTGCTGCCAAAACGCCGAAATTGCCTCGCCTCGGCGTACCAGTTTGGCCGTTTCAGCGGTTAATTCGGTTTGTAACCGGCTGAGACGCACCGTTTCCATGTAACGCACGAATTCGGCGCGAACACCGCGGCTGAGCAACCGGATAACCGGCGGCTGGGCGCGTGCGCCGACAATCGAATTCGACAGCAGTACATCGATCGCGGGCCGTTGCCCCTCGGCAAAAAGCGAGGCGTTAAGATAAATTTGACCGTCGCACATCGAGGAAAGATTCGACGGAATGTACCCCGCCAAATCGCCATGCAGGGTTTCGGTGAGCCCTAAAAACGTCATCGATCCACCGCCGCTTAGTTCATTGAAACAGCCGGCACGTTCCATAAGCTGGGTTTGAATATAAAAAATATCGCCGGGATACGCTTCCCGCCCGGGCGGCCGATCGAGCAGCAGCGAAAGTTGACGATACGCCCAGGCATGCTTGGTCAGGTCATCGAAAACCACCAGTACATCACGCCCTTTGGTGGCGAAATAGCGGCCCATCGACGCCGCGGCATAAGGGATAATGTATTGTTCGCCAACCGGTGTATTATCCGTGGCAACCATCATGATGGTGTGATCCAGCGCCCCCTCGGTATCCAAAACGGTGGTCACCTTGCCCAAGGCCGACAACGATTTGCCGATGGCACAGTAAATGCAAATCACGTCCTTGTGACGTTGATGCAAAATGGCATCGACCGCTACCGCAGTCTTACCGGTCATCCGATCGCCCAGAATCAGTTGCCGCTGTCCGCGTGCCAGCGGGATCAGCGCATCGACAACTTTAGTGCCGGTCTCCATAAACCGCTTCATCGGCGCGTGATGGATTATCGGCGCGGAATCCTGGAATACCGGTACGCGGTCGGTGGCCACCACCGGATCTCCCTTATCGCAAGGTTCTCCCAAAGCCGTAACCATGCGCCCCAGAAACGCGTCGCCGGCCGGCATCGTAAACGTCTCGCTGACACCACTTACATCGCTGCCGATACGTAATTTGCTGCGATCCCCCAGTACCAGGACCATGACATCGTCGGCATCGAACCCCATGATGATTCCCTTGACATCGCGGCCCAAATCTACAATCTGGCCGTTAAGACAGTTCGGCAACCCGGAAACGCGCGCCACGATTTCCTTGATATCGCGAACCTTGCCTTTTTCCTCGATTTTTACACTAAACAGAGGAATCTTGGAAACGGGCAATTTGCTCATTGAGTTCCTCCTTGTCGCCGGCGGTTAGGTCCCGCGTGGCTTTAAGATTCTCCAAAAGTTTCGGGCAGGACATACGGATCTGACGCAATAAGGCATCCAGCATCGTGCGTACATGCGCCGGATCCGCATCCTTCAACATGCCCCGATGCAAAGCATACAGCAATACCACCTGTTCTTGCAAGGAAACGGTTAAGTTTTCGTTTTGCTTGAGCATTTCCTCGAGGTTACGCCCCTGCTTGAGACGGCGACCGACATCCCCCGAAACGCCTGCCTTGATCCGCGTCAGCTTCTCCAGCTCCTTATAGCGCACGAATTCAAGCTGCAACATGCCGGTGAGATCTTTCATGGCCGCCCATTGCACCCGGTTACCGATACGCGAAACGGATAATCCCATGTCAATCGCCGGCTTGAAACCTTCCGCGAAAAGCGGTGCACTCATGTAAATCTGGCCGTCCGTCATAGAAATAATGTTGGACGGAATGTAACCGGCTACGTTACCCTGCAACGTTTCGACAATCGGCAGATGAGTCATCGAGCCGCCGCCATGTTCTTTATCCAGTTTGCCTGCCCGTTCCACTAACTGGGAATGGATATAAAAAATATCGCCGGGATAGGCGTCGCGGCCCGGCGCGCGATCCAGTAACAACGATATCTGACGCCACGCCCAGGCATGCTTGGTTAAATCGTCGAACACCACCAGAACATCCGCGCCGTGTTCATGCATGAAGTATTCGCCCAAACTGGCCGCCGCGTATGGCGCCAGATATTGCTG
>PXCX01000069.1 GCA_003565195.1 PVC group bacterium
CTCTACTCACGACAACATCTATTCTCATCTCCGGGACCGGATATGGGTCTACAACTGAGGAGTTCACCATGAACATATCCGTCCCAAACAGATTGGGAGGTTGGTTTCTCGCGGGATGGCTCCTGACCGCGGCGGGCGTGGCATGGGGAAACGTCGCCTCCAGCGAGAGTTACGCGCTCCAGAAGCACGCCTTTACCAGCGGCAACCCGAATGCCGCCGAATCGCCGTCCTCGGAAAACTACCGCCTGGTTGCCGGGAACCTGGGCGACCTGTCGGGCCCGCCGCTGGCAAGTGAGAGGTACGGACAGAGTCCCGGGTACCTAATGTCGTGGCGGGACTTGATCCTGCGTCCCGATCTGATCCTGATCGCCATCCGTGAAGGACGGTTGTGGCTGGAATGGAATCCAGTCAGCGGTGCATCCGCCTACACGGTTGAACATTCCAGTAATGCCCGAGACTTTACTACAATTGCGGATAACCTGGATGTGCCGCACTGGGATGCTCCGGTTCCGGTCGCGACCAGTCAGTTTTATCGTGTCCGGCTTTGGCGTTGAAGATCATAGCCCATGTGGTCGAACAGGCTCAAGGCGGCGAGGGGTCCTGCAAATAACAAATAAGCGGTTCATTGCCATTTTCGCTCAAGCCGTTTAATGCGGCTTGCGAACCGGCTGTCATTCGCCAGCAAGACCGGCTTCAACGAAACTGGCATGGAACTTTTGAATAAGTTTGCAGAATTTGACGCGGACGTTCACCGGATCAGCCCTGATATAGGCAGAACAATTAAGGACAGAATAATTTCTGGAATGCGCCGGCAATTACCCATCCCTTTCGCCTGTTTCGGGTGTTGACCTCACGATAAAGCGTAGTACTATTTTTTCAAGGTTGTTGAAAAACGATGAAATCAACCGAGACGAGCATCCTGCAAGCGAATCCCCGCCGTGCAGTGTTTTTGGACCGTGACGGCACCATTATCGAGGATCGCGGCGATCTTTCCGACCCGGCGCAAGTTGTGTTCTTCAAGAACACGACCCCAGCGCTTCGTCGCCTGGCTGATCACTTTGCTTTGTTCATCGTGACGAATCAGTCAGGCGTGGCCAAAGGCACGATCACTCTCGAAGACGTACAGCGGGTCAATAACTACGTGGAGAAGCACCTCGCGGTGGCGGGAGCTCCAATTGTTGCAACCTACGTCTGCCCTCACCAACGTTCCTCCGGTTGCAAGTGCATCAAACCAAACGCCTACTTCCTTAAAGAGGCGGAACGGGAGTTCGGCATAGACCTTCGACGCTCCTTCGTGATCGGAGACCACCCTCATGATGTCGAATTTGCTGCGCAGAGCGACGCCACAGGCATATATGTTCTTTCCGGTCATGGGATCAAGCATCGCGCAGGCATCCCTGCCGGTACGACCGTCGTCGAGGGTATTAGCGAGGCCACCGACCTGATCCTCGCATCGGTCTCTGCACCACAGACAGGAAGGCGGGGCGGCGGACAACTGGAAACAACCGCCCCGCCTACGCCCTTCCTCGGGCTACGGCGCGGCGGGACGAAGCTAAGGTTATTTTGGGAGACGGCATGAAACCAACAACGGGCGCATGCGAAGCGGCGCAGCACGCGATCGAGAATTCGGCCATTGTGATTCCGGTCTACGCGGCGCCCCACATTGACGTCGCACAACTGACATCGGCGTTGCATGATACAGTCCTGGGATGCCTGACCCAAGGGATCAATCCAGAACGACTGTATTTGAGCGTAGACGGCGCCGCATCCAATACCCGGCCGGCCGAATCGGTCAGTCGCAAAAACGGAGTCAACCTGACCATCGCCGACAGTCATAGCGGAAAACTGGCAGCCATCCGGCACGGCGTTGCCGCATTACAAGCGGATCGGCGCTGGCATTATCTGGCCATCGTGGATCAGGACGGCGACCACTTCGCGAATGATCTGGTGAGCATGCTGCGTATGGCCCAGCACCTTCAGGCAAACGATTCTGCCCGCCGCTGTCTCGTTCTGGGCGAACGGCTGTCACGGCATCGACCGATGGGTTTTCTGCGGGGCGAACTTGAAGAATTGGCCGATCGGATTCTGCTGGATGCCCTGATGTATGACGCGGCGGTCTCGGGCCGGCCATTGCCTTTACATTATGCGCTGAACCTTGGAGAATTTCCCGATTTTCATTCCGGACTAAAATTATTCGACCGCCAAACGGCGCTTGAGGTATTGACGTCGGAACCGCGATTGTGCGGCGTCTCCGCGACAGCCTATTACCGGCATGCGGTTGAAGCCGTAATGACCGTCGAAGCGCTGGCCGCCGGGGCGGTTTTGGCCGGCGTCTCCCGGCGCACGGCCAATGGTCAGGCATTCACAACCTTCGGTGTCATGGATCGCTGCCAACTGGTTGCCGACAAAATAATTTGGCCGCTGCGGCGACTGGCGGTTCCCGCCCCGTTCGTCGTTCAGTGGCTGGCCAATCATTTAGGGCGGCTGCAATTACACACGCTGGCACCGCAGGGAACCGGCGAATTGCAACGCATTGCCGCCATGGTCGTTGCCGCCTGCGGTGGCAATCCAGACATCGTCCGGCAATTCGAGCAACCGCCATTCGTTTAGCCCCTAAGTCGCACAAAGCACTTTTCCGGTATTTTGCTAGGCATTTTCAACGTTTCCGGAAAATCGCTTGCGATTTTCGGGGGAATGTCCATTTGCTTTTAGGGTTGACGTAGCCGAAACACATGGTATGGTTGTAATGATTCCGCGATATTTGCGCATGTCCACGGTTGGAACGCGTTAGGTCTTGCCTTAAGGCTCAACGATGTTGTGCCGGATTAATCCTGGTCTTATGCAAGTCCAGGAACCGCATACGATGCGAGAGGTTACCGATGGACAAAAACAACCATCCGGGTGGCTTATACATCTACCCAACACCTGACGGTTGACTGTATCAAACGTCAGCGTGTCTGAACCAATCGATGCGCACGATAATTTGTCAACCCACGCGGAACACAAGGAGAATATATTGTGTCGATTGAACACAACCAACTCAGGGCCGGTCTGGCGAGTTCGCTATACCGACCGTTGACCGATACCGAGGTCGAAAAAATTGTGGGCGAAGCCTTCCGCGTTTTGGAAAAGTCCGGAATGGCGGTTTATTCCCAGACAGCACGCGACGCATTGCAAGCTGCCGGCGCCACAGTTGACGAATCTTCATGCCGTTGCACGTTTCCGCGCGGCATGGTCGAAGATGCGATTGACTCGAATCCGTCGTCGATCACGCTGTATTCACGCGACGGCCGGAACGACTGTGTACTGGAAAAAAACCGGGTCTATTACGGCACGGGCGGCACCGCGATTTATGCGCTCGATCCCGACAGCGGCGAACGCCGTCCGTCAACCACCTCGGACGTGGCGCTGAATGCTCGTTTCGTCGAAGCTCTGGACCATATTCATCTTTTCACGATCAACGTGTTTCCCAACGATATCGGCAACCGTGACGACATTGATGCCAACCGTTTTTTTCATGCATTCGACAATACGACCAAACATGTCATGGGCGGCATCTATTCCATGAAAGGGCTGCGGGAAGCCGTCAGCATGTCCGAGATCATTGCGGGCAACGCCGAGGCGTTACGTGCTAAACCGTTCGTCTCGTTCATTACGCTGGTCATCAGTCCGTTCAAAATCGATGATAACTATGGAGAAATGACCTGTTACCTGGCGCGCAAAGGATTACCGGTGGTCGTTCCCACGGAACCGATCTGCGGCACGACATCGCCGATCACCCTGGCCGGCAACGTGCTGGTGCACGTCGCCGAAACGCTAGCTGGGATTACCCTGGTACAAGCCGTCAACAAGGGGGCACCCGGTATCTGCGGGAGTGTCGGTTCAATTACCAACCTGCATACCATGGATCACGTCGGCGGCGCCATAGAGCGCGGCATGATTAACGCAGCCGTATCCCAAATCGCACAACGTCTGCAAATCCCGCTTTATTCGACCGCCGGCACCAGCGATGCCAAGACGGTCGATGTGCAAGCGTCTTATGAAAGCGCGATGTCGAGTCTGCTGGTGGCGATGAGCGGCGCCAATTACATCCACGACATCGCCGGACTGATGGAGACCGATCTTACCGTGGCGTACGAAAAACTGGTGTTAGACAACGAGATTCTGGGAATGTGTCAGCGTGTCCTGCGCGGTATCGAGGTTAATGACGAGACGCTAGCAACCGATTTGATCATCGAGAAAGGGCCGGGCGAAACCTATCTTACCGATGAGCACACTCTTAATCACATGCATGGCGAATTTTTCATGCCTGAATTGGCGAACCGTGAAAAACGCGAATCGTTGACACCCGGCCACGATGCCCTGTCGCGGGCAGCCGCCACCGTAACACGGTTGCGACGGGAAACACCGGCCAGTCAGTTAACGCCGGACATCCGCGAAAAGTTGCTTGCCGACTTTCCCAACATTAAAACCCAAAGCTGAATTCTGACAAAGGCAGGAATGTTTAATGAATAACTGTAAATCGACCGAGCACACCACGCAACGGCCCGGCGTTCTGGTACGTCCTTATCAACGCTTATCTCCGCAACAAGTGCAAACCGTCGACGCGGTCTCACGTCGTATCCTCGAACATCAGGGTTTGCTCTGCTACAACCAAAAGGCATGCCGGCTACTGCAGGAGGCGGGCGCCACGGTCGAGCCTCACGACGAAGCCGGCCGAGTCCGAATCCCATCGGCGCTCGTCGATCGCGCCCTCGAAAGCGCGCCTTCGCGGATTGTTCTGGGATCGCGCAACCCGGACAACCAGCTCGTGCTGGACGCTCACGAACCCAGGGTGCGTTTCGGCAGCGGTTCGGAAACCAATGTCTGGCTTGATACCACGTTTGACGGTGCAACCCCCAAATTCTCGCGTAAACCGGGTTCGATCGAACGGCTCCGTGCAGCGGCGCATTTATGCGAAAATCTCGAGAACCTTGACTTTTTCATTCGTTGCGTCAACATTCAGGATGCGGCCATCACGGACCAGAACAAGGATGTTAATAAATTCCTTGCCAGTCTCGACAACATCACCAAACACGTTCAAGCCGGTTTGACTAGCATCGATCAACTCGACAACGTCATCCGGATGGGCGAAATGATCGCCGGCGGCAAGCAAGCGTTCGCCGCCAATCCGGTGCTTTCCTTCATTTGTTGCGCCGTTAAAAGTCCCTTGCAAATAGTGGACGACACGGCCGAAACCTTCATGGAAATATCAGCGCGGCGCACCCCGGTTGTCATCTCCAGTTGCCCGATGGGCGGCGCCACGGGACCTTTCGACGAATTCGGGATGGTGAGTTTGATCAACGCCGAACTCCTGGCCGGCGTGATTTTGAACCAGACGGTCTGTCCCGGCGCGCCGATTCTCTACGGCGCGGTTCCGGTGCGGACCCGGTTGGACAACTTGAACGACATGTATGCGGCGCCGGAGTTTAATCATTACAATATAGATTGCGCCCAGATGGCGAGGCATTACGGTTTGCCGTGTTACTCGACTGCCGGCGTGGCCGACAGTGCAACGCCCGGGATTCAGGCTACGGTGGAAAAAACAATTACTCTGGCCGAGGTACCGCGCGGTGGCGCGCAATACATTCATTACGCCTTCGGTCTACTTGAACGCACGAATACCTTTTCGCCGGATCAAGCCGTGCTCGACAACGCGCATATCGGGATTGTGAAACACATGCTGAACGAGCCGGTGTTCGACGCCAACAGCGGCGAGACCTTTCTTGAAACGCTTGCGGAAGTGATGGATTCCGACCACAAAACCTTCATTTACCATCTCCCCTTGCCGAGTCGCGACCCGGTTTATGCCTGCTACCCGCTTGAAGACGACCAGGGCGGCGCGCTGCGGGCAGCCAATCTCCGTTATCAAGAAATCATGAAGACGCCACGTCAACCGTTGCCGGAAGAATTGCGGAAGGATTTGCGAAAACATATTCCCGGCATTTTGGACGCCGCCTTGCCCAACGAAAGCCAATAAGTCATGACTCCTAAAGCCAACGACCAGATGGCCGCCTACAGCGAAGCGGCCAAAAGCGGACTATACGCCAAACACTCCGGGATGACCGGCAAATACGACAATGTGCGCCGCCTGTGGGAAGATGAAGTAACCCGATTTTTTCTGCGACCGCATTTGCATGATCTGATCGAACGTTGCCGCCAATCGATGCGTCGCGTACGCATCCTCGATCTGGGCTGCGGCAGCGCCGACGGTTACGAATTGCTGGCCGGTATTCGCGACCGGGATGCCGACTTGCAGCAGGTGGAAGTCAATATGCTTGGTCCCGAGGTTTTGGGCCTGTACAAGGGGATGGATCTCAACGACGATTTGCTCGCCCAAGCCGACGCAATCTACGGGCACCACCCCAAAATGGTGTTCGAGCGGGGCGACTTTTCGGAAGGGTTACCGATCGGAAAGACCGAGCAACCCTACGATCTTTATTTTTCATCTTTCGGAACCTTTTCGCATCATAACGATGATGAAACGGCCATCCGTTTACTTACCGAGATCGCCGAACGAACCGAGGATCACTGTTTGATTCATTGCGACTGGCTGGGCCGCTATTCCTACGAGTGGCAAACCCTGTGGACCCATGATTTTGACGAGCGTCGCAACATGGATTACGTAGTATCGTATATCTACGACAAGACGGAACGCGAAGCGCGCCGCGCTGAATTACAGCATTTGACACTGCGGTTGATTTGTCGGCGGGAGGCGGAAGCCATCGCCTGCGAAGCATCCAAGCGTAGCGGTGTCGAGATTAAACCCTTATGTTTTTACGACCGTTCGGTCTTTACCGGCCGGCATATGGATACCGGCGACTACAATCCGCATGCCCAACCAATTCGCGCGGCCGTAAATTCGCTGCATGAAGTCAATTTGCGAACCGATTTGAACGATTTACTGGTCGACTATGTTCCCAAACCTGGATTCGATTTTTTAAACGAATACTACGAGCACGCCCAATTGTGCTGGAATTATGTGGTTAACTATGTAAAAGAGCTGCTGGACAGCTACGTGCCCTCAGAACGGACTTTTTCAAAGGAGCTAACCAAACCCCCGGCGGCATGTCCGGCGGTTGTCGTCGAAACGCTTGATCGCATGAAACGGGTTGTCGAAGGCACCGGCTGGTACGGCATGGGATTACCGCGTGAAAACGTCATCGAACCGCAGCTCGGGTATGCCTTGCGATATGTAGTATCCCACCTGCAACAGGGCCAGGGCTGCGGCCACGGTCATGTGGGAATTTTCGAAATCGACCGCTCATGATTATTATCAAACAACTCAAAAAAACCTTCGACAACGGCCTAACCCATGCGGTTGACGGAGTTTCGCTGAGCGTGGCTGAAGGAGAAACGATTGTCTTGCTCGGTTCCTCCGGCTGCGGTAAAACGACCACTTTGAAAATGATTAACCGCCTGGTCGAACCTTCAGGAGGATCAATCGTGGTAGATGGCCGCGACATTATGCAGCAAAACATAATCGAGTTGCGACGTTCGATCGGTTATGTCTTCCAGGGTATCGGCCTGATGCCGCACCTGAATGTTGTCCAGAACGTGGAAATACCGTTGCGCCTGCGCGGAACGCCCGCCGGAAAACGACGCGAGCGCGCCTTGGAATTGTTGGATCTGGTCGATCTGCCGCCCGATACGTATGCCCACCAGTATCCAGACCAGATTTCCGGCGGTCAGCAACAGCGGGTTGGAGTGGCGCGCGCACTGGCTACCGATCCGAAATATTTGCTGATGGACGAACCGTTCGGCGCAGTCGACGCCCTCACCCGTGACCGGTTACAACAGGAATTGATTGCCCTGAAACAGCGGATCAAAAAAACCATGATTTTCGTGACCCACGATATTTTCGAGGCACTGACCCTGGCGGACCGGATTGCTGTAATGCATGAAGGCCGCATCGAACAGATCGGGACATCAAACGAAATATTGAGCCGGCCCGCGACCGAGTTCGTACGCAACTTGTTCGGCAAACCCGCCCGTCAGTTGAAAATGTTTAACGAGCAACACTGTCATCCCATGGAATAAAGGAATGATGGAAGATTGGAATAATGATAGAAGGCCAAACCCGTTATTCAGCAAGCCGGAAAACATGCAACGCAAAATTGGCGCATCACCGGAATCTGA
>PXCX01000254.1 GCA_003565195.1 PVC group bacterium
CTGCCCTCTTTCCTGAACTCTGAACCCCTGAACACTGAACACTCAGAACGTCGCCATCTCACAGAATTTTCGCGGAAATGTTTGACTCATCTACTCAAAGAATTTATGATTAAGGAGCTAATTCGGGCTTGGGATTACCGGGTTTGTTCAACCCTGCCCGACGGTGGATGCAGCGCTCTGAATGATTCAAGCTACGGCGTACCCGGTTCGCTGCAATCTCTGTTGCGCCAGCGCGCCCAAGTACTGGAAGAAAGCGGGCTTTCCGGACCGGAATGGGATCTGGACCTGAAGCCCAGCCGATATTTCCGGGATGCGGGCCAGATCTTTCTGCGGACCGATTGGAGCCGGGAGGCCGTCATGGCTATTTTCGATTCCTCGCGTTGGTATGGCTGGCACAGCCATCTGGGGCGAAACAGCGTCAACCTTTTTGCCGGCGGCCGTTATCTGCTGCCCGATCCGGGGATTTTCAGCTATCACGGGGCAGACCCCTTTGCAGCATACGGACGCTCCACTCCGGCACATAACACCGTCAATTTTTCCATGATGAATCAATCCGAGGCCAATCCTGACCTCAAGGAAGTGCATCTTTTTCGAGACATGGCGCTAATCCAGAGTCACTATCGTGGCGGTTTCTTTCCCGGCCAATTTTACGGTCATTGGCCAAACGGTCATCAACCCGGAATCTTTGGCGCTCATGACCGGGTTTTGCTGTGGCTGGGGGCCATCGGTTGTCTGGTCTGGGATTTCTGTCAGGTCGACATTCCTGGACAGCAGTACAATATCCATTGGAATCTTACCGAAGAGACGGAACTGGATGAACCGAAACTGCGGGCCTGGAGCAAGACGGAAGGGATGAATCTCCTGGTGCAGGTGCTGGAATCCAGCGACCCCATGAAAGGTCTGGTTGTCAAGGGCCGTAGTTCTCCAATCCTCGGTTGGCATAATCCGAATCCTGTTCCAGGAAATTACCTGCCTTCCTCCATGGCTGTTTTTCAGGGCAAGGCCGGAGGCTGCGAAACCCGTTGCCTGACCTTGATTTTGCCGTTTGAGGGGCGCACGCCACCTGCGCTTGAATCAATTGCTTTTTCCAGCGGAAAAAACGAAGGACATGGACAACACATCATTTTGCCGGACGGCGTGGAAATATTTGTTGCCGCATCGCCCCACCTTGCCACCCGGATCGGGGAGTCCGATATCCTGGAAAGCGACGCCGCCTTGGCCGCGGTGATTACCAGAAACGGCGAGCTGGAGCAATCAATCCTGGTCAACGGAATGTTCCTGATTTTCAAGGGTAGGATGTTGGCCGATCATCCCCGTGCCGGCACTTATTACAATCATTATATTCCATCAGATGCGCAACTTTAATTGACGCTCAGCATGATAAAGTGGCGTTAAGCAAGTGCCATTCGGGACGGACACCTTGTCATCCTTGTGTCGTCCTTGGAGCATCGCCAGGGCAGGGGCGGCTTGACATTACGACCGCGTTTTTGCATCCTTTTCCCCGTGAAAACGTCTTTTGATAGGCCGATGACTATTTTGTTTGCGGCCGACATTCACGGCTCGCAGCAGGCCGTGGCGATGCTGCTCGATGCGATCGAGGCCGAAAAGGCCGACTATCTGGTGCTGTTGGGCGACCTGCTTTACGGCGGCAGTTGGAGTCCGGTCGCCGACTATGGATCGCGCGAAACGGCCCGCATGCTTAACCGTCATGCTGACCGGATAATCGCCGTCCAGGGAAACTGCGATTGCGAGGCGGATGCCAACGTGCTGGATTTTCCGCTATCCTCCGAGTACGCAGTCCTGCTGCTGGACGGACGGCGCTGGTTTCTGACGCATGGCCATCGCTATGGTCCTGATCGGTTGCCGCCACTGCTTGTGGGTGACGTGCTGGTTTTTGGCCATACCCATGTTGCCCAGGCGATTGAGCGGCAAGGTATCTACCATTTAAACCCCGGCTCGCCGGCGTTGCCCAAGAGCAATGCTCCGCCGTCCTACGGATTGTATCGCGCGGGACGCTTTCAGGTGCGCGACGCCGGGGGAGTCTGCCTGGCTGAGATTGCGTTGCGGCCAAAAAACTGAGCGCTGCGATTATGGAAATACGTTCTGAGGTATTGCACATTTTTTTCTTGTATTTTCCGGGTTAGTCACTATAATTTTTTACTTTCAATTGATTTCGCTGCAATGCCGGAGTTTAATGGACCATCCTAAAGAAGCGTGTGGCTTGTTTGGTGTTTTTGGGGTACCCAAGGTGGCGCCGCTGATCTACCAGGGCCTTTTCTCTCTGCAGCACCGGGGCCAGGAAGGCGCCGGCATCGTGACCAGTGACGGATCCCGTCTCCGCTGCGTCAAAGGCAATGGCCTCCTCAACGACGTGGCGGCGCGTACAGATTTCAAGGATTTGGACGGTCATCTGGGAATAGGTCACGTACGTTATTCGACCACTGGCGGGTCCAGCATTGATAATGTGCAACCGCTGATGGTTGAATGTATCGACGGCATGTGGGCGATCGCCCACAACGGCAACCTGGTCAACGCGGATAAACTGCGTCTGATGTATCAGGAATCCGGCGCCATTTTCCAAACCAGTACCGACAGCGAGATTTTGATTCATTTGCTGGCGGATCCGATGTACCGGACGCGACCCCGGCGGGTCGCTCGCGCGCTCAGCGAATTACGCGGCGCTTTTGCATTCGTGTTGATGACCGAACGCTGCCTTATCGCGGCACGCGATCCGCTTGGCTTCAAACCGTTATCCATCGGACGGCTGAATGATGCCTGGGTTTTTGCGAGCGAAACCTGTGCCTTGACCCAGGTTGGCGCAACTTACGAGCGCGATATTTTGCCGGGGGAACTGGTGATTGCGGACGAAACCGGCCTGCACAGCGATTTTTTCTGCGAGCCACCGACTGATGCGGGGGCGCAATGCGTCTTTGAACTCGTGTATTTTGCCCGTCCCGACAGTCGTGTTTTCGGACATAACATCCACACCGTCCGTTATCAGGCCGGACGGCAACTGGCGCAAGAACATCCGGCACAGGCGGACGTGGTGGTGCCCGTCCCGGACAGCGGTAATTCCGCGGCCCTGGGTTTTTCACAAGCCAGCGGTATCCCGCTGGACTACGGATTTATTCGAAATCATTACATTGGGCGTACGTTTATCATGCCTGAAGTCGGCCAACGAAATCAAGGTGTTGACATGAAACTGGCGGTCGTGAGCGACGTTATCCGCGATAAACGGGTTGTCGTGGTTGACGATTCGATTGTCCGGGGCACGACCTCGCGGCGACGCGTCGAGTTGTTACGTCAAAACGGCGCCCGCGAAATTCATTTGCGGATTTCGTCGCCGCCAACCCGCCATCCTTGTTTTTTCGGGATTGATTTTCCCACCACCAAAGAGCTTGCGGCCGCCAACCGCGACATCGATGATTTACGCGCATTTCTGGGCGTGGATTCGCTGGGCTATCTTAGTCTCGAGGGATTGCTGGAACCGCTCGGTGGAACCAGGCACTATTGTTCCGCTTGTTTCAGCGGTGAATATCCGGTGGCTTTGGAAGAGACAAGCATAAAACAGAATTTTGAACGCTTTCAAACCACACTTGATCTCAACCATCAGAAAACGGCCTCATGAACCGGAATCGTTACTTTAAACGATGAAAACCAGCGAATGGATCGCCATTCTCGATTTCGGATCCCAATACAGCCAGTTGATCGCGCGTCGCATCCGTGAACAACGCGTGTATTCGGAAATCGTACCTTACGATATATCCGCAACCGAACTGAGCCAGCGGGCACCCTCGGGGATTATCCTTTCCGGCGGTCCCGCCAGTGTTTTCGACCCGCGAGCCCCGCTTTGCCATCCGGATATATTTCATCTAGGGATCCCCGTTCTGGGGATTTGTTACGGCATGCAGATGATTGTAAGAGCGCTTGGCGGCATCGTCAAACCGGCGCGCTCCCGCGAATTCGGCGATACCCAAATCACGCTTATCGACACCACCTCGTTATTCAAACAAATGCCCGATCAAATCCAGGTGTGGATGAGTCACGGCGACCATGTGGAACGAATGCCGGAAGGTTTTCACGTCCTGGCGGAAACCGTCGCCTGTCCGGTGGCCGCGCTGGCCGACCATGACCGCAACATTTACGGCCTGCAATTTCACCCTGAAGTCGCGCATACCCCGCAAGGTACCGATGTTCTGCGGCATTTCCTGTTCGATATCTGCACCTGTTCCGGCGATTGGGAAATGGCGCGTTTCATCAAGGATGCGATCACAAAAATCAGGCATCAGGTTGGCGCCGAACACGTGGTCTGCGGATTGAGTGGCGGGGTCGACTCGGCCGTGACCGCCGTTTTGATACAGCAAGCGATCGGAGATCAGCTTCACTGCATCTTTGTCGACAACGGTCTGCTGCGCAGCGGCGAGCTCGAAGCAGTTGAAAAAACGCTGGGCGAATCGTTCGGGATCGATCTGATCGTGGTCGATGCGCGCAAATTATTTCTCGACGCCTTGAAAGGCGTTATCGATCCGGAAGAAAAACGCAAGCGGATCGGCAAGACCTTTATCGATGTTTTTGCCGCGGAAGCGCTTAAGCTTGGTAATATCAAATACCTGGCTCAGGGAACGCTTTACACCGATGTCATCGAAAGCGCCTCACCGATCGGCGGACCGTCGGTCACCATCAAGAGTCATCACAATGTCGGCGGTCTGCCGGACAACCTGCAATTCAAGCTGCTGGAACCGGTCCGTGAACTGTTCAAGGATGAAGTCCGTGTTCTGGGCCGCGAACTGGGCATTCCGGGGCATATTATCAATCGCCAACCGTTTCCGGGTCCCGGACTGGCCGTGCGCATCCTGGGTGAAGTTACGGAGGAACGGCTCGCGCTGCTGCGCCAGGCTGATATCCGGGTGCAGCAAGAAATAACCGACCTTGATCATGCCGCCGACATCTGGCAATCGTTCGCCGTGCTTTTACCCATCCAAACCGTCGGTGTTATGGGCGACTCGCGCACTTATGAAAACGTGGCGGCGTTGCGGGTTGTCGGCAGTCTCGACGGCATGACCGCCGACTGGATCCGGCTGCCTTACGATACCCTGGCCCGCATCTCCAACCGGATCATCAATGAGGTCACCGGAATTAACCGGGTCGTCTACGATATCAGCTCAAAACCGCCGGCCACCATCGAATGGGAATAACCGTCGCGTTTATCTCCTGACTTGCGTTTAAGGCCCGCCGTGGTTATACTGCGTCTTTGCCTGTATCGTGTAGGCTGAATCGAAATTCCGACTAACCAAAGTATACAATTGACGGAGGAACCATGACACAGACCGACTTGAAACTTGTGGCCGACACCATCCGCTGCCTGTCTGCGGACGGGGTCCAAAGCGCGAAATCCGGACATCCCGGAATGCCGATGGGAACAGCCGATTATGCCACAGTATTATTCACCAAATTCCTGAAACATTGTCCGTCCAAACCGGCGTGGCCTGACCGGGACCGTTTTATCGTATCGGCGGGACACGGTTCGATGCTGGTTTACAGCCTGTTACATCTTTCGGGGTACGATTTACCGATGGACGAACTGAAGAAATTCCGGCAATATGGAAGTCTAACGCCTGGCCATCCGGAACAGGGCATCACGCCCGGCGTCGAAACCACAACCGGGCCACTCAGCCAGGGTATCGGCAATTCCATCGGCATGGCCCTGACGGAACGGATGTTGGCAGCCCGTTATAACACCCCGGATATTTCGCCGGTCGACCACTATACCTACGTGATATGCAGCGACGGCGACCTGATGGAAGGTTTATCGCATGAAGCCTGCGCCATAGCCGGGCATCTCAAGCTGCATAAACTGATCGTTTTTTACGATTGTAACCGCATTACCATCGAAGGCGCAACCGATTTGGCCTATAGCGACGATGTACGTCGCCGCTTTGAAGGATATCATTGGAACGTATTGGAGATTGACGGCCACGATTATTCATCGATCGAGCAAGCTCTCAACGATGCTCGCGCCGAAACCGAACGTCCGACGATCATCATCGGTCACACCCATATCGGCCATGGCAGTCCGAATATGCACGATAGCGCTAAAATTCACGGTGCACCATTGGGTGAGGACGAATTACGCGCCACCAAGAAACATCTCGGGTTCCCCGAAGATCAATCCTTTTACGTGCCGGAAAAGGTACGGGAACTGTTCGCCGCGCGACGGCAGGCATTGGAAGCCGAGGCCCAGGCATGGGAAGACACATGGTCGGCTTACGCAAGCGCGCATCCCGAGCTGGCGGCAGCCTGGCAATCGGCCATGGACATGCACATTCCGGCGGACATCGAGGCCACCTTGCCGGACTTCGATCCGGACCAACCGCTGGCAACCCGGGTCGCGTCGGGGAAAACCATTCAAGCCCTGGCAAAACAGATCCCATCGTTGATCGGTGGTTCGGCCGATTTGGCCCCCAGCACCAATACGCTGATCGATGATGTCGCGTCGGTCGCTCCCGGTAAATACGAAGGTCGCAATCTGCATTTCGGCATTCGCGAACATGGCATGGCGGCTTTGCTCAACGGCATGATGTTGCACGGCGGATTCCGGGTGTTCGGCGCCACGTTTTTCGTGTTTTCGGATTATTGCCGGCCGTCCGTTCGTCTTTCGGCCATCATGAAAGTGCCGGTCATATACGTTTTCACCCATGACAGTTTTTACGTCGGTGAAGACGGTCCGACCCATCAGCCGGTCGAACAGACGGCTGCCTTACGGGCCATACCGGGCTTGACGGTGATCCGTCCGTCCGACGCCACCGAGACGGCCGCGGCCTGGGTGACGGCATTGCGCAACACCCGGGGCCCCACCGCGCTGTTGTTGACCCGCCAAAATGTGGACGTGATCGACCGCTCGCAATATGCGTCCGCCAACCTGTTGAAAAAAGGCGCGTATACGCTCTGGCAAAGTACCGAAGGCGATCCCGAATTAATCCTGATCGCCACCGGTTCGGAAGTCCCGCTTGCCCTGGAAGCGGCCCGCGAGCTGGCCGCCAAACACAGCGTCCGGGTGGTCAGCATGCCGTCCTGGGAATTGTTTGAACAACAGGATGGAGCCTATCGCGAATCGGTTTTGCCGCGCAACTGCCGGCGGCGGCTTGCGATCGAGGCCGCTACCTCGTTAGGTTGGGAACGTTATATCGGCGACACAGGCCTTATCCTGTCTCTGGACCATTTCGGCGAATCCGGGCCATTTAAGGATCTGGCCAAGGCCTACGGTTTCACCACCGAACGCGTTGTGCAACTCGCAACGCAATTGATGACGTGACCCAACCGCGATCCGGGAACCCATCATGGCACGTTTCATTATCAGGGGCGGTCAGCCCATCAGAGGTGTTTTGCATCCCAGCGGCAACAAAAATGCCGCGTTACCGATGTTGGCGGCGTCGGTTCTCACGGATGAACCGGTCGTTTTGGAAAACATCCCCTGCATCGAGGATGTTGCGATCATGCTCGACATCCTCGATGACCTGGGTGTCGGTGTCATCCGCGAAAATCAACGCCTTACCCTAAACGCGGCCACCCTTAAAAAAACACGGCTTAACCCCACGCTCTGCCGCCGGGTACGATCCTCGATCCTGTTTGCCGGTCCGTTAAGCGCGCGCCACGGTAGCGCCTTGATTTATCCACCGGGCGGCGATGTGATCGGACGACGGCGTTTGGATACCCATTTCAGCGGGTTGCGCTCCCTCGGATTCACCATCCGGCACGGGAAAGGCTACGCGATTAAGCGGTCACGCCCGCGCGGCGCCAACCTCTGGCTCGATGAAGCCGGCGTGACCGCCACCGAAAACCTGATTATGGCCGCCGTCCTGATGCCGGGTCGCACCGTCATTTACCATGCCGCCTGCGAACCGCATGTTCAGGATCTCTGCCGTCTGCTGCTTGCAATGGGCGCCCGCATGCAAGGGCTCGGGACCAATCGACTGACCATCGATGGTGTCGATCGTTTGCACGGCGCCACCTACCGGGTTCAGGACGATCCGGTTGAAATCTGCAGTTATATCGTCGCGGCCGCCATCACCGGTGGCCGCCTGACCGTCCCGCTGGCCCCCGGCACGGCATCGTTTTTAACACCCATGGAGC
>PXCX01000271.1 GCA_003565195.1 PVC group bacterium
ATAAAGTGGACGCGTTCGTAGAGTGAGATGCCCCCCGCCAGCAGAAATTTGTCCCCGGCCCGTTCACGCGCGCCGCCGATTGATTTCCATCGCTCGGGATCGCGAATATCCGGGAAATTAATCGAGCCCCAGTCAGCCCAATCGGTCAGCACCGGGTGTTTGACTTCGCCCAGATTCGAGACCCCGATGTTCTCCCATACGCAACCCCATTCATCGACACCGCTCTTGGGACGTGCATCGGGAGAGGGTTTCATCCCGACGACGTCAAAATCCGATCCGTATTCCGGCGCCAGCGCGTAGGGAATACGGTCGGCACCCTCGAAGCGTATCGTTCTGCTCACGGCTTCGCGCGGTGTCATGGTCATACTTGATTCTCCTGCCGGATCCGGGCGGGCTTAGTTCACGTCAATTATGGGTGCGCTTCAATAGATTGATAATAGCAAATGCAGTGCGCGTGTCAATCATGTTCACAATCCGCGGCTAATACGCTAAGGCGTGCTTTCAAGCATCACGTTCAGCTTGATCTTCTGTGCGCTGGCGGTCCGTGGTTTCGGCAGGATAGGCACGGATGAGTATGTCGGGTCCGTATCGTTTGGGTGCAACGTAGCGCAGGGTAGGGGCGTGGTCGAGCAGAAATCCTTTGCCTCCCAATGCGCCGGCAGCGGTTCGCCCGCCAAGCAGTTTGGGGGCGATAAAAAAGTAGTATTGATCTACCAGCTTTGCGTCGACCAGCGAGGCTGCAAGTTCACCACCGCCTTCGCAAAGGACATGCATGACATTTAAGCGGCCCAGCCGACGCATCAGTGTGCGCACCGAAACACGGCCGCCGGATGCGGGCAATCGCCAGACCGTAATATCGTTTTGTTCCAGCGCCTGACGTTGTGGCGGCGGACAGGCCGCTGTGGTGGCCAGGATGGTTTGAGCGCGGTATGAATCGTTGAACACCGGCGCCGAGGGATCGATCTGTCCACACGAATCGACGATAACGCGCCAGGTCTGACGTCCGGCAGCGTTGGGAAGTAGGCGCGGCCGGTCCCTTCGGGCGGTGTCGGCGCCAATCAAGATGGCATCGGCGATCCGGCGTAGTTCCTGGACACAACGGCGTGATGCCGGTGAACTAATCCAGCGCGACCGGCCAGTACGGTCGGCTATTTTACCATCGAGCGACATAGCCATTTTCAGTGTCAGATACGGTATCCCGCGCGTGATCCATTTGGCGAAAGGCGCCAGATATTCGCTGGCGCGTTCGTGTTCGCAACCCAGTGCGATTGTTAGACCTTTGACCTGAAGCAGGCGCAGACCGCGGCCTGCATGCGCCGGATTGGGATCGGTAACGGCGGCGACAACCCGGCGGATTCCAGCCTTGACAATCAGATCGGTACAGGCGCCGGTGCGACCGGTGGTGCTGCAAGGTTCAAGTGTTACGTATAAATCGGCGCCGCGTGCCCGCTTGCCGGCGGCATTCAGGGCCACGGCTTCAGCGTGCGGTTGACCGGCAGCGCGATGCCAGCCTTCCCCGATCACGCGTCGGTTTTTGACGACGACTGCGCCGACCGGTGGGTTGGGGCGGGTAGCTCCGGCGCCGCGAACGGCCAGCGCCAGTGCCCGCCGCATGAAACGGCGGTCTGCCCGGGGATCGTCTTTTGGCATGGTCATCAGTTTTGCGTGTCGGTCGTTACATTGGTGCCGAGCAATGCATCGACGAATGCATCCGGATCGAACGGCGCCAGATCGTTCATCCCTTCGCCCAAGCCGGCAAACAGAACGGGAAGCTGTAAGTCGCGGCATGCCGCCAGGATAAAACCGGCTTTGGCTGATCCGTCAAGTTTTGAAACGATGATTCCGGTCAGGCCTATTTGTTGGTGAAAAATATCGGCCTGGCTTAATGCATTGTTTCCTAGCGTGGCATCCAAAACCATCCAGGTGTGGTGTGGCGCGCCGGGAAGACATTTGGCCATTGACCGTTTGACCTTGGTTAGTTCATTCATCAACGGGCGTTTGGTATGCATGCGGCCGGCGGTGTCAAGAAACATTATATCTGCGTTGCGGGCGGTGGCCGCTTGCAGGGCATCATAGGCGACGGCTGCCGAATCGGAACCCTGCAGTCCCCCGACAACATCGCATCCGACCCGTTCGGCCCATAATTTCAATTGGTCCGAACCGGCGGCCCGGAAAGTGTCGGCCGCTCCGAGTAGCGGTTTCAATCCATGGTCCGCGGCCATCCTTGCCAGCTTTGCGGCCGTCGTTGTTTTGCCGGAACCGTTGACCCCGACAATCAGGACAGCGGTTGGTTTTTGGTGTAACTTCCAGTCGAACAGGGATTGATCGTTGAACGATTCCCTTAATTGGGTGCGTAACGCTTGCTGCCAATGATCGTGTCCGGCGTGGCGGCCCAGTTCTTCAATCCAATCGAGCACCAGTCGTGCCGGGATATCGGCGGCCAACAGATCTTCCTCCACTTGATCAAGCGTGGCCGCATCCGGTTTGCCACTTTTGAAAAGGCGTGATACGCTTGAGGCCAAGGTCTGGCGTGTGCGGCCTAACGCTTTTACCCAACTCCCGAAGGCCATGATGCTTAATCCTTGTTCTGGTGGTGAATACGGTCCATAATACCGTTAACGAACTTGCCGGATTCATCGGACCCGAATTTTTTCGCCAGCGTGATGGCTTGATCGATGGCGACCAGCGGTGGTACATCGGGACGGTGCAACAATTCATAGACGCCTAATCGCAAAATGTTGCGGTCGGTTGTACTCATGCGAGCGACCCGCCAATTGGCGGCAGTTCGCTCGATGATTGCATCCAAAGCGTCGGCATGGTCACGCACTCCTTGAACCAGTTCGGTCGTGAATTGGAACGCATGCTGGTCAATCGCATAGGCTTGACGGAAATCGGCGAACACGGTTTCCAAATCCTCGGGGTTCAGATCGATTCGATAAAGAATCTGTAATGCCCAAAGCCGGGCCTTATGCCTGGCGGCCATCGGTTAGGCCTCGAGTTGTTTGTAAAGGTTGGCCATTTCAATGGCTGCCAGAGCTGCGTTCCAGCCCTTGTTGCCGGCCTTGGTGCCGGCGCGTTCTATTGCCTGTTCCAAGGTGTCGGCGCAGATTAGGCCGTTGATGACGGGGACGCCCGTTTCAAGCCCGATTCCCGCCAGCGATCGCGAAACCTGGGAATTGATCAAGCCGGCATGCGGCGTGGCCCCCTGAATGACCGCGCCAAGCGCCACCACGGCATGCACGTTGCCGCTATCAGCCGATTTCTTGACCACCATCGGCAGTTCGTTGGCGCCTGGCGTCCGGATGACGTTGATGTCGGTTTCGACAACCCCATGACGTGACAGGCAGTCGATAGCGCCTTCAAGCA
Organism: PVC group bacterium; assembly: GCA_003565195.1. Lineage (GTDB taxonomy): Bacteria > Verrucomicrobiota > Kiritimatiellia > CAIKKV01 > PXCX01 > PXCX01. Next base: position 3,367 of record PXCX01000271.1, read on the forward strand.
GTTGTTTGGTCAAAAAATCGTTGAAACGACTAACGACCAGTGCGATTTGCAGCCCGCTGCAATCCAGGTTACCAGAGAATTCGTTGATTTCCATGATCTGTTCCTTTCGCTAAATTAAATGACCCAGCTTCCGTTTCTTTGTCCGCAAGTATCGGCTGCAGTGTTTGCCTTCGGCCTGGATGATCGGCTCGCGTTCGACCACCTGTAGGCCGTATCCTTCCAATCCGATGATTTTACGTGGATTATTGGTTAACAGCCGGATACGGTGCAGTCCCAGATCGGCCAGAATCTGGGCGCCGAGCCCGTAGTCGCGCAAGTCGGCTTCGAATCCCAGGTGTTCGTTGGCTTCGACCGTATCCATTCCCTCGTCCTGTAATTGATAGGCATGAATTTTGTTGGCGAGTCCGATGCCCCGCCCTTCCTGGCGCATGTAAACTACGACACCGTTTCCCTCGTCGGCGATCCTTTGCATTGCGGCTTTCAGTTGGCCGCCGCAATCGCAACGCAATGATCCGAGTGCATCACCGGTGAGACATTCACTGTGGACCCGCACCAAGGTGCTGTCGGCGTTCCCGGGGGGTCCCATGACCAGGGCCAGATGATGATCGCCGTCTGTAATCGATTCATACAAGTGCAGCATAAAATCGCCGTATTCGGTCGGTAAATTGGTTTTGCGCACGAATCGTATCAGTTTTTCGCGACGCCGTCGATAGGCAATCAGGTCGGCGACCGATATAATGCATAAGTCGTGTTTTTTGGCGAATGCGGTTAAATCCGGTAAACGCGCCATATTGCCGTCGTCGCGCAGAATTTCACAGATGACACCGGCCGGCGCCAAACCGGCCAGCCGCGCCAAGTCGACGGCGGCCTCCGTGTGACCTGCACGGCGCAGGACGCCACCCTCGCGGGCGGCCAGCGGAAAGGTATGACCGGGGCTGACGAAATCGTTGCGGGTAGCGTCGGCCGCGACCAGCAATTGAATGGTGCGGGCGCGATCACCGGCGCTGATCCCGGTGCTGACGCCTTCACGGGCATCGACCGATTCCATGAAGGCGGTTCCGAACTTATCGCCGTTATTTATATTTCGCATGCGTGCCAAACCGAGATGATCAAGGCGTTCCGGGGTTAGCGCGGTGCAAATCAAACCACGACCATGCATGGCCATGAAATTGATGACCGCGTCGCTAACCTTTTCGGCCGCAACGACCAGATCGCCTTCATTCTCGCGTTTGGCATCGTCAACCACGACAATCATGCGGCCGTTGGCCATCGCGGCCAATGCGTCCTCGATTGGCGCGCATACGGTTTCCATCATTAACGTTTCCTTGATTTACGCAGCGGTAAACTGACTTCGCGCCCTGTTTTCCAGGAGCGGTAAATGGCCAGAATCAATTCGACCGAACGGCGTGCCTCAATGCCGGGAATCATCGGTTCACGATCCCGACGGATGGCCGTACACATGTCTTTGACCTGGATGGTGTGTCCATCGGAGGAAAGTGCCTTGTTATCGGATGCAACCGCATCGCTTGTCTTGACACGGCTGCCGGTACGAAACATTTTGTTCAAATCGATTTCGCGTGTCTGATGGTTGCCTTTGACCAGTCGACTGCTCCAGCATTTAAGTGGGCCATCGCCCATCGTGATCGATCCTTTTTCGCCATGAATCATGGTTTTACATCCCTGGCCGGGAACAATCGATGTGGTCCCGATAACGTTTCCGATGGCCCCGTTCTTGAAACGGAGCACCGATACCGATGTGTCCTCGACTTCGATGTCGCGTACCAAGTGATCGGAATAGCCAAACACGCTTTCGACGTCGCCCATTAACCACAGCAGCAGATCGATGCCATGCACGCACTGATTCATCAATGCTCCGCCGCCATCGAGTTTCCAGGTGCCCCGCCAGCCGGCTGAACGGTAGTAAGCGGGTGAACGGTACATTTTCTGAACCGAATCAGCGAGAACCAGCTTGCCCACAATTTTGCGCTGCATCGCTTTCTTTACCAATATACTGTTCTGGTCGGTGCGACGCTGGAAAATGCAGCCAAGTTTGACTTTTGCCTTGGCGCAGACATCGATCATCCGATCCATATGATCAAGCGAGATGTCCAGCGGTTTTTCACTCAAAACATGGCGTCCGGCGCGCGCCGCGTCGACCGCGCCCTGATAATGGATGCCCGAAGGGGTGCAAATGCTAACCGCTTGAATCCGCGGTTCCTTGCGCAACATCTCCTTGTGATCACGGTAAAACGGTACTTTGTATCCGTGATCGCGCACGATCCGTTCCCGTTTCGGGTCGACGTCGCATACGGCGATCAGTTCCGCGCCGGACGCCGCCGCGATCGCTTTTGCGTGGTGTGGTCCAATGACTCCATAACCGATAATGCCCCATCCGATTTTTGCCGCCATGCGTTCGGTTTCCTTTCGTGGTTAATACTTGGCTAGGGTTTCAGAAACCTGTCCCTGATTGTTATACGGGTTTTTTTATGGGGTTCCCAAATTAACGTTGGACGCGGCCGGACGCATCGCCACCGCTCAATTTTTCAACTTCATCAACCGATACACGGTTGAAATCGCCGCCGATCGAATGCTTGAGACAACTGGCGGCCACCGCGAATTCCAATGCGGCGCGCGTATCTTTGCCGGTACACAGTCCATAAATCAGACCGCCGGAAAACGCATCGCCGCCGCCGACTCGGTCGACGATGTCGGTGATGTCGTACTTGCGACTGGTCATGAATTGTTTCCGGTCGTTGATGCAGGCCGACCAGCCGTTGTGATCGGCGCTTTTACTTTCGCGTAACGTGATGGCGATAGTTTTCATGTCCGGATAGGTTTCCAATACCTTGGCCGTCAGGGCCTCGTATTTGGCCGTATCGAGACTGCCTTTTTCGACATCCACGTCCACTTCGATGCCCAACGATTTCTGACAATCTTCCTCGTTGGCGATACCGACATCGACGTATTTAACCAGTTCACCCATGATTTCCGGTGCTTGCTTGCCGTATTTCCAGAGGTTTTTACGGAAATTGAAGTCGCACGAAACGGTGGCGCCGGCATTGCGCGCTGCCTGAACGGATTCCATTGCCAGATCGGCGGCCGACTGACTTATGGCCGGGGTAATCCCGGTGATATGAAACCAGTTGGCGTCACTGAACGTTTTTTTCCAGTCAATCGATCCCGGTTCGGCAATCGCAATTGCCGAGCCGGCACGATCGTAGACCACTTTCGATCCACGCTGGTTGGCGCCGTTTTCCAGGAAATAGATTCCCATCCGGCCGGCACCGTGTGTAATCAAACCGGTATCGACGCCGAATCGCCGCAACTCGGCGATACAGGCATCGCCAAGATCGTTTTTGGGAAGCACTGTGACCAGCGCCGCATCCAAACCGTAATTTGCCAGCGACACGGCGACATTGGCTTCTCCACCGCCAAAGGTTGCTTCTAGTGACGGCGATTGAAAGAAACGCTCGAATCCCGGCGCCTTCAGGCGCAGCATAATTTCGCCGAAGGTAACAATTCGTTTAGACATGATTTTCTCCTCGTTTACAAGTTTTGCGTGTTCATGATCCTGAACCGTTAATCGTGAACCATTTCTATTTCTTCTGCAATAAATGAATCGCGAATCCGCCGGTTTCTTCTTTTAGATAGACGGCAACCAGATTACCGCCGCTATCTTCCTTGGCCGTATCCATGGCTACGGCGATCCCGTTGCGTTCCAGCCAGGCGATGGCGCGCGTGATGCTGTTGGTCGCAATCGCGACATGTCCGTTGGTGCCCAAACCCTGGCTTTTGTTGACCTCGAACCCTTTGCCGGCGAAGTTGGAACTGTTGCCTTCTTTCAAGGGCAGATTGAACATTCCGGAAAGCGTTTTGGCCAGCTTAAGCGAAGTATCGGCATCCGGCGCATTAACGCCCACATGGGCCAGTTCGAAACCGAGCATGACATCCACGGCTTCGCGGGTTAGGGCACTGATCTTGTCGAATTGGCCGGCTTTAATCATGTCGTCCTTGACCATCCAGCTTCCGCCACAGGCCAGCGTTTTGGGGAACATCAAATATTCGACCAGGTTGGCAGCGCTTACGCCGCCGGTGGGAATGAATTTCACCATGCCGTATGGTGCGCTCATGGCTTTCAGTGAAGCTACGCCGCCGAAGGTTCCGGCCGGAAAAAATTTAAGGACATTGAGATCCAGTTCCAAGGCAGCCTGGATGTCGGTTGGTGTGGCAACGCCCGGTGTGACCGGAACTCGATTGGCCTGGCAGTGTTTGACTACCGTCGCGCTCAGCCCGGGTGTGACGACGAACTTGACCCCGGCCTGGATGGCCCGGTCGGCTTGCTCGGTCGTCAAAACCGTGCCGGCGCCGACCAGCATGTCGGGGACTTCCTTGACAATGTTGCGGATGGCCTGTTCGGCGGCCTCGGTTCGGAACGTTATTTCGGCGATCGGTAGGCCGCCGGCTTTCAAGGCGTTGGCCAGCGGTACGGCATCGGTGGCGTTATCGATTTTTACGACCGGGACAATCCCGAGTTCGTGAATTGTGTTGAGGACTTTATCCATGACGTTTTCTCCTTATAATTTGTTGACTGGATAATTGGGTTTGCCACCGGTTAATACGGCTTTGACGTTTTCGGCAGCTTTGGTTTTGAGTTCCTTCAGCGATTCCTCGGTGTAAAAACCGGTATGCCCCGAGGCGGTCAGGTTTTCCAGTTGCAGCAACGGATTATCGCGGGTTACCGGCTC
>PXCX01000327.1 GCA_003565195.1 PVC group bacterium
AATCAGGATGCCGTGCATGCCCGAAAGCATTGATTTGGCGCCTTTCGTTTCGATATCTTCCGACTCGACCATGCGGATGGCGACCCTCAAGTTGTTGGCAATAGCGCCGTGCGTCAAAGCCTCATAGACGCTTTTGTAGGCATCCCGCAAGGATATGTATTTACCCACCACCGCAATTTCAACCGATCCGCCGCACGGTTGAATCAAGGTCCCCAGCATTTTTTCCCAATCTTTGATTTCAATCCGGTTAACATGTAAATTCAATAGTTCCAGACAATAGACATCGAGATCCTGGCGAGTGAGATCGAGCGGGACTTCGTATATCGAGTTTTCCACGTCTATTTCCTCGATGATCAGCCTGCGATCGACATTGCAAAACAGGGCGAGTTTATCCTTGTGTTCGTCCGTCATTCGTTGTTCGCAGCGGCAAATCAGGATATCGGGAATAATTCCTATGGTCCGCAGCACGCCCACGCTTTGTTGCGATGGTTTGGTTTTCATCTCTCCGGCGGCGCGTATGTATGGCACAAGCGTAATATGCATGAAAATCCCGTTTTGACGACCGATTTCCTGTCGGAATTGGCGAATGGCCTCAAGGAACGGCAAGCTTTCGATATCACCGGCGGTACCCCCTATTTCTGTAATCACAATATCAACATTATCATGATCGAACACTCGTAAAGCCCGTTTGATTTCGTCGGTCACATGCGGTATGACCTGAACGGTATAACCAAGATAGCCGCCTTCGCGCTCGCGCTTGATCACCTCGCTGTAGATGCGTCCGGTGGTATAGTTGCTGGCGCGCGAACAGGGTTGCCCGGTAAAGCGTTCATAATGCCCCAGATCGAGATCGGTTTCGCCGCCGTCTTCCGTGACGTAAACCTCGCCGTGCTGATAGGGCGACATGGTGCCGGGATCGACATTGAGATATGGATCTAGTTTCTGGAGTCGGACACGATATCCGCGCCGTTGCAGAAGCAATGCCACCGAGGCGGCCGTAATTCCCTTGCCGAGGGACGATACTACGCCGCCGGTTACAAAAATATGTTTTGGCATCAAGTTGCCTCCTTTCCGGTCAAGTAATCCTTAACACTGTACGCGGTTCGGGCTCCATCGGCAAGTGCCCTGACCACCAGGGAGGCGCCCGCGGCCATATCTCCCGTGATGAAAACCCCGCGTTGCGAAGTCATCTGGTGGGCATCCCTTTGAATCATCCCTTGCGGATCACGCGCCAAATCAAGCGTTTCGGCACAAGGATGTCGTCCAGGTCCCGTGAAGCCGAGGGCCAGCAACACCAGATCGGTATCCATCGCGAAATCGGATCCTTCAATCGGCCGGGGTTTCTTCCGGCCGTCTTCCCCGGCTATCCATTCCACCTCGCAGCCATGCAGACGGACCACCCGGCCATCGCGGCCCTCGAGGCGCCGTGTCATTACGGACCAGAGCCGTTGCCCGCCTTCCAAATGACTGCTTGACTCACGCAAACGAAGCGGCCATTCAGGCCAGGGTGTCGACGGGGACCGCTGCGCTGGTGGCCGGGGCAGGATTTCGAGTTGGTAAACCTTGCGCGCGCCCTGGCGCAGGGCCGTGCCCAGACAATCCGATCCGGTATCGCCGCCGCCGATCACGGTTACGATCCGGTCTCGGGCGGTGATGGTCTCATCGTCCGGAATCGCTTCGCCTTCGCTACGGCGGTTCTGTTGCGTCAGGAACGGCATCGCAAAATGGATGCCGTCCAACTCGCGACCGGGAACGTCCAGATTGCGCGGTTCCTGCGCGCCGCCGGCCAGGATCATGGCCTGGTAGCGCCGCAACAGGTAATGGGACGACAAGTCCACGCCGACATCGACACCGGTCTCGAATTGTATGCCTTCATCGACCATTCGTTGGATGCGCCGATCAAGAATCCATTTTTCGAGTTTGAAGTCGGGAATCCCGTAACGTAAAATGCCGCCCGGTTTTGCCGCGCTTTCGAATACCGTGATCGAATATCCGGCCCGGTTCAGGCGGTCGGCCGCCGCCAATCCGGCGGGACCCGAACCGACCACAGCGATCCGTGTATTATGCCGGACGGCGGGCGGCTTCGGTTTGACCAGTCCGGATTCGAAGGCGTGTTCGACAATCATGCGTTCGATTTGCCGGATTGTGACCGGTTCCCCGTGCAGTCCGGCCACGCAGGCGCCTTCGCACAATGCCGGACAGATTCGGGCCGTGATTTCAGGCATCGGATGGGTGCTTTCCAGCAGGTCCCAGGCTTCCCGCCAGCGGCTCTGATAGGCCAGAACGTTAAGTTCGGGCACAATATTGTGCAGCGGACATCCGCAGCCATGGCAGAATGGCGTGCCGCAATCCATGCAGCGTGCAGCCTGGTCGCGCAGTTCCTCCGAGGTCAACATCCGTTCCACCGGCCGCCAGTCCTGCAAGCGTCTTTCCCGCCGCCGATATCCGGGTTCCTGGCGCGGGATGTCGATGAACCCGCGGTCTCGCTTACTCATGCTCCTCCTCCCGTCTTGCGGTCGCGGCATCTTCAGGCGTCATCCGTCCCAGGGCACGCCGGAATTCCATCGGGAAAACCTTGATGAAAAAGGGCAGCGAACTTTCCCATGTATCCAGGATCGTTCGACCACATAAGCTGCCGGTCAATGCCGTGTGCTGCTTGATCAAGCGCCGCAGCTCGTGCGCGTCGGTTTCCTCCTCGACGCGTTCCAGATCGATCATATCCAGATTGCAGCGGCTGTCGAACGACCCGCTGGGATCGAACACGTAGGCGATGCCGCCGCTCATGCCCGCCCCGAAATTTACCCCGGTGGGCCCGAGAACAACCACGGTGCCGCCGGTCATGTATTCACAGCCATGGTCGCCAATCCCTTCCACCACAGCCGTTGCACCACTGTTGCGAATGGCAAACCGTTCCCCCGCCTGACCGTTGAGGTAGATCTCACCCGATGTGGCGCCGTATAACAACACATTTCCGGCAATGATATTGGCGGCCGGATCGAACCGGCCGGCAACCGGCGGTTTCAGAATCACCCGCGCGCCGGAAAGACCTTTGCCCACATAATCGTTGGCTTCACCTTCAAGGATAAAAGTAATGCCACGGGCCGCAAAGGCCGCAAAACTTTGGCCGGCCGTCCCGCGCAGCCGCAGCGTAATAGTGTCTTTCGGTAATCCGGCGGCGCCATGCCGCCGAATCAGTTCACCGGAGAGCATGGTGCCCACGGAACGATGCACGTTGCGAACGGCACAATCCACGACGACGCGTTCACCCCGTTCAAGGGCCGGCCGGCAGGTTTCGAGAAAGGTGTGATCAAGCTCATCGTCCAGTTCGTGGTTTTGCGGGCGGATGCAGCGGCGTTCGTCGCATGCCGGGTCCGGCTGGGCAAGCACTCGCGAAAGATCGATTCCGCGAGCCTTCCAGAAATCGATCGCCGGTTCGGTTTCCAGCAGGTCGACGCGGCCGATCAGCTCATCCAGCGTACGGGCACCCAGGCGCGCCATATATCCGCGAAGCTCCTCGGCCAGCATCTGAAAATAGGTTTGGACATGTTCGGGACGGCCACGGAACCGTTTGCGTAATTCGGGATCCTGGGTGGCTACCCCGGCGGGACAGGTGTTGGCATGACATTTTCGCATCATTACGCAACCGCACACCACCAGCGGTGCGGTGGCAAACCCGAATTCCTCGGCGCCCAGTAAGGCTGCGATCAGGACATCGCGTCCGGTACGCAGTTGACCGTCCGTCTGCAGGCGGACCCGGCTGCGCAATCCGTTCAGCGTCAGGGTCTGCTGGGTCTCGGCCAGACCCAGTTCCCATGGCAGGCCGGCATATTTGATGGACGACAAGGGCGCCGCTCCGGTGCCGCCGTCGCCGCCGCTGATAAGGATCATATCGGCTCGGCCCTTGGCGACGCCGGCGGCCACGGTGCCGACCCCACATTCGGAGACCAGTTTGACGGCGATCCGGGCGGCCGGATTGGCGCATTTCAGGTCCCGAATCAATTGCGCAATGTCCTCGATCGAATAGATGTCATGATGCGGTGGTGGCGAAATCAGGGTTACCCCGGGCGTGGAATGGCGGACAGCGGCAATCTCGGCATTGACTTTGTGGCCCGGCAAATGGCCGCCTTCCCCCGGTTTGGCGCCCTGGGAGATTTTGATTTGCAGTTCGCGGGCATTGACCAGGTATTCGATCGTTACACCGAATCGTCCGCTGGCCACCTGTCGGACCGCACTGCAAAGGTTATCGCCATTCGGGAGGGGAACGGATCGCTGCGATTCCTCGCCGCCCTCACCGCTGTTGCTCATGGCGCCCAACCGGTTCATGGCAATCGCGAGGGTCTGGTGTGCTTCGCGGCTGATGGAACCAAACGACATGGCGCCGGTGGCGAATCGCCGGACAATCGCCGAAGCCGGCTCAACCTTCGCGAGCGGAATCGAGGTGCCGGGCTCCCGAATCCGGAACAGGCCCCGCAGAGTGCATAGGCGCCGGGTTTGTTGATTGATTTCGCGCGCGAACTCGGCATAGGCTTGCGGATCATTCTTGCGCGCCGCACGCTGCAGCAGGGTAATACAGCGGGGCGTCCATGCATGCCGCTCTCCGTCGGTTCGATACCGGTAGTGTCCCCCGGACGGAAGGATGTCGGGGTGGCTTGGTTGATCCTGCGTGGCCGCCGCATGGCGAGCGGCAGTTTCAGCCGCGATTCCATCCATGTCCAGCCCTTCGATTCGGCTTGGCGTACCCTCGAAATAGCGGTCGATGACGGAACGATTCAAGCCGACCGCCTCGAAGATCCGTGCGCCACGGTAGCTGCGCAGGGTTGAAATCCCCATTTTCGACATGATCTTCAGAATTCCGCTACAGAGTGATTTCACGTAATTATCAATCGCCTCGACCGGCATCATGGGACGATCCAGGCGGTCGGCCGCTGCCATCGCGGCAACTGTCTCGAAAGCTAAATAGGGATTCAAGGCCGATGCCCCGTACCCGAGTAACAAAGCCATGTGCATCACTTCGCGCGCTTCGCCGGTTTCCGCAATGATACCGGTCCGGGTCCGTAAGGCCTCGCGGATCAGCCGCTGATGCACCGCACTAACCGCCAGCATCATCGGGATCGGCGCTAGTCGGTCCTCAAGATTCCGATCGGACAGAATCAGGATGCGCGTTCCTTGGCGCACCGCGTTCGCGGCATGATCACATAGCTCGTCGAGAGCTTGCTCCAGCGTTCGGCCATCGCTTCCAGCCGCAAATCCGGCTTTCAAACGATGGCTCTTGAAATCGTCAGCGGGCAGCCGGCAAATGCGCTCGAGATCCTCTTTTGAAAGAATAGGATGCGGCATCTTGATCAGACGGGCATGTCCGGGCCGTTCCGTGAGGATCGAATCGGTATTACCGATTCCGGTCATTAGCGACATAACCAGCGATTCACGAATCGGGTCGATGGCCGGATTGGTGACTTGGGCGAACATCTGCTTGAAGTACCAGTACAGCAACTGCGGTTTTTCGGAAAGTATGGCCGGCGGCTGATCGGCGCCCATGGATCCCTTCGGTTCCTGGCCCGTGACCGCCATGGTATTGAGGATGATCTGTTCGTCTTCCCGGGTGTATCCGAAAAGCCGTTGCCGGCGGCGAAGCGTCGGGGTATCCGCGCAGGGCGGCAAAACGGCATTGAACAGGCCGTGAATATCGATCCGGTTCTCCTGTACCCAGCGCCGGTAAGGCCGCCGCCGGGCCAGCGCCATTTTAATTTCACAATCCTTCAAAAAACGATGACCCTGAGTGTCCACCAGAAGAATCTGTCCGGGCCGCAAGGCACCCTTCTCGCGTATCTCTTCCGCCGGAATATCCAGAACACCGGCCTCGGATGCAAACACCATGAATCCGTCATGGGTTACGGTGTAGCGCGCCGGGCGTAACCCGTTGCGGTCCAATAGCCCGCCGACGTAGCGGCCGTCGCTGAATGCGATCGCCGCCGGGCCGTCCCATGGTTCCATAAAACCGGCATGGTACTCGAAAAAACCACGTAAATCGGGTCCCATCGGGTATTTGACACCCCAGCCCTGCGGGATCATCATGACGGCTGCATGATGCGTTTCGCGTCCGGCCGCCGTCAACAACTCGAGTACATTGTCCAACGCCGCCGAATCACTGCCGTCCGGTTCGATAATCGGAAACAACTTTGGCAGATCGTCGCCGAACACGTCCGATTCGAGATTCGGTTCACGCGCTTGCATGTTGAACCGGTTGCCCTTGAGGGTGTTGATTTCACCGTTGTGCGCCAGGCAGCGGAAAGGTTGTGCCAGCGGCCAGGAGGGGAAGGTGTTGGTGCTGTAGCGCTGGTGGACGACCGCCAATGCGCTTTCCAACCGTTCGTCGCGTAGATCTGCGAAAAAACCGCCAACTTGCGCCGCCTGCATCAGCCCTTTGTACACCATGGTGCGGCAGGAAAGACTGGCCACGTAGAAGTCCGTTCCGGTATCGGTCCGGTGGCTAACGGCTCGTTGCCATATTTTGCGCATCAGATACAGTTTGCGTTCAAGACCGGCGCCGTCCAATCCGCGCGATGTGACAAAGCATTGCCGGATAACCGGCATCTCGCGCCGGGCAGTTTCGCCAAGGATACCGGCATCGACCGGAACGTCGCGCCAACCGATCAGGCGCAGGCCGGCCTCCTCGGCCGCTTCCGTCCCGAGTGCCATGCAACGGTCGCGTTGCGAATCGTGCTGCGGCAGGAAACACATGCCGGCGCCAAACGGGGCGTTGGCCGGCAACGTAATTCCCTGGGCCGCGGCTTCAGAACGTAGAAACCGTTCCGGCAACTGGAACAGGACACCCGCGCCGTCACCGGTCTGGGCATCTGCTCCGGTGGCACCGCGATGCTGCAGATTGATCAGGACCCGGAGCCCCTGGGCAATCACGCCATGGCTCCGGTGCCCGTCCTGATTCACCACGAAGCCTAAACCACAAGCATCGTGTTCGTGTTCCCGATCATATAGACCTTGTGGCTTGGGGAATGTCATGTTCAGTTGTCATTTTATGCTTTTCGCCGGCCGTCTGCTTACAGGATAAACAGCATTTCCGCATAGGATGGCAGCGGCCAGATTTCATCCGGTACCAGCGCTTCGAGGGTATCGGCGGCCTGACGCATCTCGGCCATTACCTTGAGTTTGGTGAGTCCGTCAGCCTCAAGGCGGTCTTCAAGCGCCTTGATTGCCTTTATCAAACCGTCCAACGCAGCGCCTGCTTCCTTCAGCAGTCCGCGCACCGATGCCGCCGATACCCGACAGGCTTCCAGCTTGACAATCGTTGCGGCAAGCCTGCGGTGATACTCGATCGCCGCTGGAACAATCAGCGTGCGTGCCATTTGCAGCGCGCATTCCGCCTCGATGGCCACCTGTTTTTCGTATTGCTCCATGTAGACTTCATAACGCGATTCGAGTTCCTGGGCGCTGAGGACGCCGTATTTGGCGAACAGGTCGCGAGCCTTCGGCGTTTGCAACGGTTGCAGGGCTTCGGGTGTCGAGCGCAGATTGGGAAGGCCGCGTCGTTGGGCTTCGACCACCCATTCGTCCGTGTAATTATCGCCGTTGAACAGGACACGCTTGTGCTGTTTTACAATGGTCTGCAACACCTGCGGCAGTACATCGTTCATTTCCCCGCCATTGGCCACCTCGGTCTCAAGGCTGGAGCAGATCTGGTCAAGCGCTTCCGCGACGATCGTATTCATGACCACGTTGGGACCCGCGCAACTCTGTCGCGAACCGACCGCGCGAAACTCGAATTTGTTGCCGGTAAAGGCCAGTGGTGACGTGCGGTTGCGATCCGTATCGTGCCGTGGAAAGACCGGTAAGGACGAGACACCCAGTTTGATCGTGCGTCCGGCACGTCCGTTGCCCTTGACACCCTGCTCGATTTGTTCCATGATTTCGGTAAGCTGTTCGCCCAGATAAATCGAGATAATAGCCGGCGGCGCCTCGTTGGCGCCAAGACGATGGTCATTCCCGGCCGATGCCACCGATGACCGTAATAAATCGGCATGCTTGTCCACCGCCTGGATCAAGGCACAGATGACCGTCAGGAATTTCGCGTTCTCGTGCGGATTGTCGCCCGGC
>PXCX01000275.1 GCA_003565195.1 PVC group bacterium
CTCCCTGATTGCGGCAATCCGCCAACCGGCGCCATCGGCAGATTCATCAGGCGGACCTGCGAGCTGAATTTCATCGGCCGACGGAATGCGTCCACCATTAGAACTGTCGCTGTCGAGCTACCCTGATTTCGTATGGAGCGATCATTGGGTCGACGAACAGGAAAACGAGACGGCGATTGTCACGCCGCGCAGCGGCCGGATTACCGTTGCCTTGGGCATCGACATCGGTTCCACCTCGACCAAAGCCACCTTGCTCGATGAAAATGATGTCGTCGTCGGCTGGGTTTACCGCAAAACCGCCGGCGATCCGATCGGCGCGGTGCAACATGTCCTGGATGCCCTGCGCGCCATGCAGAAACGGGGCGGCTTCCTGCTTGACATCCAGGGTGTCGGCACCACGGGGTCGGGACGCAAGATGATAAAAAATGTGATTGGCGCAGATCTGGCCATGAACGAAATCACGTCGCATGCCACGGCCGCCTTGTTTCTCGATCCGCGCGTCGACACCATCGTCGAACTGGGAGGACAGGACGCCAAGTTCACCCAACTCCAAAACGGGATGGTATACAACTCGGTCATGAACTATGTCTGCGCGGCGGGCACCGGCAGCTTCATTGAAGAACAAGCACAGAAACTCGGTATATCGCTGGAGGAATTCGCAGAACGCGCCATGGATAAAAAAGCGCCTCCGACATCGGACCGTTGCACCGTATACATGGAACGCGATTTGGATTTACTGCTGGCACGTGGCTGGAGCAAGGACCAGGTGGCCGCCGCTGTTTTGCATTCGGTCCGCGACAATTACTTGAACAAAGTGGTGGGCGGCCTTCAGATTGGCGACCATATATATTTCCAGGGTGCCACGGCGCGCAATCGCGCCCTGGTCGCCGCATTCGAGGTCGGCCTGCGCAAACCGATTCGCGTCAGCGCCTACTGCCATCTTACCGGCGCCCTGGGCATGTCGTTACTGGTCCGTCAACGGATTCCCGCAAAACAACGTTCGCAAAATTTCAAGGGGTTGGATTTTGCCGATGCCACGGTACGCATCGAACCGGAGACCTGCGAATTATGTCGTAACCGCTGCCAGTTGCAAATCATTCATACCGGCGACACCACCGTCGCCTGGGGACTTAAATGCGGTCGCGACTATGCCTCGCGACGCGCGCGCCATTCATCAAACCCGGATTTCAGATTCTGGAAAGAACGCGATGCCGCGTGGCTGAACGGGCACGCGGCATCAGCCGCAGGCGGCGCCATCGCCACGAACACGCCGTCGAAACGGCGTGTCGGATTACCGCGGAATCTGGCAACCTACAATTATTATCCTTACTGGCGAACTCTGTTGGAGGCGCTGGATTGCGAAGCCGTTCTTCCCAAGGCTTCCAACGAGAGCGTTTTGCGGCGCGGCACGGAGATCGCGACCGCGGAATATTGTGCACCGGTATTGATGAGCATCGGACACGCCTGCAATTTATTGGAGTCGGAAACCGTCGACTACCTGCTTGTGCCACACTTGATTTCCGAACGGATTCCACCAGGCTTCAGTAACGCCTTTTTCTGCTGCTATGTTCAGGCACACGCATCGGTCCTTAAATCATTAAAAGGACTACCGTCCCGCGAACGCATTCTGGCACCGGTTCTGTCGTCCCAACACGCGGCGGATCAACGTGAGCGACATATGATCGAAGCCCTGGCTAAACCGCTCGACGTAACCCCCAAACGGATTCGCGACGCAATGCAAGCGGCGCAAACGGCGCAAGATGCCTTTGCGGCGGCCAGCCGCGAGCTGGGTTCGCGGGCCATCGACGAAATGGATAAGAATAATCAACTCGGAATCGTCTGCATCGGACGCCCATACAACACGACGGATGCCGGTATGGCGCTCGATTTGCCGCGGAAAATAGCAGCCATGGGGTATCCGGTTCTTTTTATGGACATGCTGGAAACCGATTTAAAATCGATTCTACCGTTTCACGCCAACATGTATTGGCATTACGGGCAGCAAATCCTGGCGGCCGCCGAACAGATTGCCCGTTCAAAACGCTTGTTTGCTATTTTCTATACCAACTTCATGTGCGGTCCCGACAGTTACCTGCTAACCTACTTCAAGGAAATCATGGGACGTCAAGGAAAACCGTATCTATGCCTTCAATTCGACGGACACGGCGCCGATGCTGGATACCTGACCCGCGTGGAGGCAGCCCTTGAAACATTTCACACCTGGAGCAAAATCCCTTTCCCGCAAACCGCGATCGAACGGGCATCAAATGCTGCCGTGGGGGATAATCAATGAGTCATCCATCGAGCGGCGGCGACAACGCCGTGCCAGCAATCGCCTCCCAACCCATCGACCCCAAAGAACGCGGCATGGTTTTGTTCGTACCGCCCATGGAACCGTTCGCCTGCCAACTGGCGGCCGCCGTCTTCCGATCAAGCGGTTTCAATGCCCGCGTTCTGGAAGAGAACGCCCAAACCCTTGCACTCGGATTGCAACATACCGGCGGCGGCGAATGTGTCCCCTGCCCCTCCACAACCGGGGCACTCATTCACGCCATGCAACAGTCGCAATGTCCCCCGGAAAAAGTGGTTTTCTTCATGCCCACGGCTTGCGGCCCCTGTCGGTTTGGCCAGTATGCACGCCTCGATAGCTTGATTTTCGAAAAACTGGGATGGGGCGCCATCCGGATACTCAGTCCGTCGGCGGAGAACGCCTACGGCGGTTTGCGCGCCGGCGTACGCATCCGGCTGTGGCACGCCTTGTTGATTGCCGATATTCTGCGCAAAATGGCTATGCGTATCCGTCCTTACGAACAACAGGCCGGTGAAACCGACCGCGTAATCGCAACCTGGTTCGAGCGATTCCAGCAAGTATTCGCGGCCAAACCCAAGCCTCCGATACGCCGAATGCTTACCGCCGCCGTGAAGGAGGTCGCCGCCATACCGGTATCAAAAATCAAAAAACCGCTAGTGGGGGTTGTCGGCGAGATTTATGTGCGCTGCGATCCGTTTCTGAACAACGATGTCTGCCGCCGCATCGAGGAACTGGGCGGCGAAGCAGCGCTGGCACCCATCAGCGAATGGGTGCTCTACACCAATTACCACCGCGGCATGGCACTGGCATCCGGCAAACAGGGTCCGCGGGTCGCAGGTAAACGGCTACTGAACTTGCTGGAACGCCGCCTTCTGTTCGAATATTGGGAGCATTATTACTATCGCATTGCTGATCCGGTATTGCATGACCGCCGTGAACCAGCCATCGGCGATGTGATCGCCGAAGGCGGAAAATATGTGCCCTGGCAGTTTGCCGGTGAATCCATCCTGACACTTGGGCGCGCGGTGCTTTTCGTGAAACGCGACGGCGCCCGTGCGATCGTCAACGCCAGTCCGATGTTTTGCATGCCTGGCACCATCACCACCAGTATTTTCCCGAAGATTGAAAGGGAACTGAACGTTCCGATCCTGTGCAACTTCTACGATGGATCCGGTGACGGCAACGAATCCCTGGTTCCGGTCATGCATTATCTCTGCCATTCGCAGGCGGCCGCCGCAGAATAAGACTTGCCGTTTATCCCGAATACAATGCCCGACTTGGGAAATCGGGATCGGATGTGGCGTTGACCCCCATCTTCTTGAGACCGGTTTCATCGCCGGGCGTAGGGATATGGGTCAAATGAACTTCACAACCGCGAAGGCGCGGGATTTTGTCCATGGCCAGTTGAGCGGCAGGATTACTGGTGGCGCTGATACTCAGCGCAATCAAGGCCTCATCCAGATTGAGGCTAAGATTTTTCTCGTTCAACAAACGGCTTTTAAGGCTATGTATGGAATCCATGATCGGCGTTGTCAACAGCGGCAATTTATCGGGCAGCCCCGCCAATTGCTTGATCGCATTCAAAAGCATGCTTGAGGCCGCATGCATCAATGCCGAATTCTTGCCGGTAACAATCGTGCCGTCCGTTAATTCGATGGCAGCGGCACAGTAGATGCCGTCGTAGCCCTTGCCGAGTTGCGGCGCCTCAAGGGCTGCTTTGCGGGCAGGTAACACAACCCGTCGGTCTTCCGGTTTTGCGTCCAACTCCTCCATCAACAAAAGAACCCGTTCAACCGTGGCCGAATCGGTCAATCCCATGACATACTCGCAGCGGCAACGGAAAAATCGCCGCACGACTTCCTGAATTGCCGTATGACACACCCGCGCGTCATCGACGATGGCATCACCCACGCAATTAACACCCATATCGGTTGGTGATCGATAGCGGGTATCATCATGAATACGACGCAAAATCCTTTGGACGATCGGAAAGACCTCAATATCGCGGTTGTAATTCACCGCCTTGACGGTATAGGCCTCCAGATGAAAGGGATCAATCTGATTATAATCGCCCAGATCGGCTGTGGCCGCTTCATAAGCCAGATTTACCGGATGTTTCAGCGGAAGGCTCCAGATCGGGAAGGTTTCGAACTTGGCATATCCGGCGGACAGACCACGACAATGTTCATGGTATATCTGCGACAGACAGGTCGCCATCTTGCCGCTTCCCGGACCCGGTCCGGTCACTACAACAATCGGCCGCTCAGTCGCAATATAGGGATTGGCGCCATAACCGCGTTGACTGACAATCGTATCCACATCGGTTGGGTAGCCAAGGGTTGCGCGATGCGTATAAACCTTGATGCCCCGCCTTTCAAGACGATTGATAAAGGTGCGTACCGATGGCTGATCGTCATAACGCGTGATCACCACGGCGCACACATCCAGACCCCATTCACGAATGTCATCAATCAACTTGAGCGAATCGGCATCGTAGGTGATCCCGAAATCGGCCCGGACTTTACGCCGTTCAATATCACCCGCATGAACACACAAAATGATATCAAGCTGATCTCTAAGGCGGCTTAACAACCGCATCTTGCTATTGGGATCGTATCCCGGCAATACCCGTGCGGCATGATGATCGAACAGCAGTTTTCCGCCGAATTCCAGGTATAAACGTTGGCCGGATTGTTCCGTTCGCTCCAGAATTGCGGCGGTTTGACGTTCCAGATACAATCCGCTATCGAATGCAGCCGACATGTCAAATCCCTTCCGTGTCCGTGCCTTGTTTATGGCTTCCATGTATTCAGCCGAACCGTCATTATAACATCACACAGCGCTAATTCAATCGAAAAAACAATGAAGTTTTGACATAAGGGGCTTCGCCCGCTATCATTCAGCGTTGCCATCCTTATCGATATGTGTCCGAGCGGCAACACGCGCTTGCAAAATCAGCCCCTTATGATATAAAGCTAAAAAAGGGAGAAACCCATGAATAAACGTGAACGATTTCTTGCATTCGCCAACTTCGAAACCGTTGATCGTGTTCCCAGGCATGCCAGGTACGTAGAAGAGTTTAGGGACACCATGACCAAGCATCTCGGCAACGATCCTTTGGTTCATTTTGACGCAGATACCGGCGGGGGGGAAGAACTTCGGCCTCCCGACGATTATGAACCACCAGATTACAGCGCCTATCACACAGAGTACATCGGAAAAGATCTTTTTAACATCGACCAGATTGGTTGTGGCCATCTCGGGCATGGCTTTCACCATTTCACGGAATATATCAGTCCGCTGCGGAACGCCCAGAATTTCAGAGAATTGGAACAGTATCCGTTTGTTGACCAATCGAACTGGATGGACGACCGAATGCGTGCAGCTGCAGAGGAAGCCCATGCCGCCGGGAATTATTCTCAGATTTTTGTTGGCCACATGTACGAGAACTCATGGCAGGTGCGGGGGTACGAGGAGTTCCTTATGGACTTGCTGACGCGACGCGAGTGGGCCGAGTACATACTCGACCGGTTTTGCGCGAACAATCTGGCTGTTGCCGTGGCTGCAGCCAAAGCCGGGTACGACTGCATCGCGACCGGAGATGACGTTGCCAATCAGAACGCCATGATGTTCCATCCTGATCTGTGGCGCGATGTGATGAAACCGCGATGGGCGAAGGTGATCTCCGCGGCACGCGAAATCAAGCCTGACATCCATGTCTGGTATCACTCCGACGGCAACATCTGGGAAATATTGGATGACCTTGTGGAGATCGGCATTACGATTCTCAATCCGGTTCAGCCCGAATGTATGGATCCGGTTACAGTGCGAAAACGGATGGGCAAACGTCTGGCCTTCGATGGCTGCATTGGAACTCAGACTACATTCCCTTTCGGTACGCCGGCGACCATGCAACAAACCGTTTTGGATATTGCAAAAGCGCTTGACGCGCGGAACGGTGGTCTCATGCTGTCCCCCACACATGTGCTCGAGCCGGAAGTGCCGCCGGAAAATCTTGTAGCCTTCTTTGAAACGTGCGACAAATTGGATTGGAGATAAGGCAAACGTTGCTACAAACAAAGCCGCCCGTAATCGTGTATGGCAAGCTTGACGATTTTGACGAATGGATAACTACCGCTGGTCTGAAAGCTGCGGATCGACGCAGTTTCTATCGATCAATAAAAAACATCACCACCAAATAAGGATCAACCAACATGACGCCACCTATTGATATCGCATGGGCCAAACCTGACTTGAACGTTTTGCCGAGGCTGGAATCAGCGGAGATTCCGGGACCGAAGTCGCTTGATATGCACGGCCGCGCCACCAGGATTATGAAAGGATATTCCGGGCAGGTAAAGTTGTTCCCGGTAGTTTTCGACAAGGGGCACGGTGTGACGCTGACGGATGTCGACGGCAATGTTTTTCTCGATTTTTCGTCAGGTATCTACGTCACAACCCTGGGACATTGTCATCCCAAGGTGACCGAAGCCGTTCAGAAAGCGGCCGGCCAACTGATGAATTGTCACGATTTCACGACGCCGATCAAACTTGAATTACTCGAGAAACTTACCGAAATTCTGCCCGGCGATTTAAACGGGGTACAGCTCTACGACAGCGGCACTACGGCGGTAGAGGCCGGTCTGCGCGTTTGCCGGGCTGCGACCGGACAATACGAAATGCTGTCATGTTTTGGCGATTTCCATGGCAAAAGCGGACATTCAATCAGTCTGGCGCGCATGAACAAGGCCAGCGGCGCCGGCCGGGCACAGGGTTTCTACATGATGCCCCGCCCCAATCCATATCGTCCCTGGTTCAAGAAAGCGGACGGCACGATCGATACGGATGCCTATCTGGCGTTTTACGATGAATTCATTCTGGAGGCGACAACAAACCAGGTGGCAGCCATCGTGTTGGAACCGATCCAAGGCTGGGCCGGCTCGATTTTCCCGCCGGACGATTTCTTCCCGAAACTGCGGCAATGGTGCAACGAGCGCAAGATCTTGTTGTTTGCCGACGAAGTGCTGACCTCGATGGGACGCACGGGTAAATATCTGGCCATGGAACACTGGGATACCATTCCGGACGTGGTAACGCTGGGCAAAGGTTTCGGCAACGGTTTCCCGGTCACCGCCATGGTCGTGCGCGAACCGTATGCCGAATCGGTGGAAAGCATCAGTGCCTCGACCAGCTATGGCGGCAATCCGATGGCGTGCGCGGCGGCTCTGGCCTCGATCAACGCCATTGAAGAAGAATGCCTGCTGGAAAATGCACAACGACTGGATGAATACTTTACCCGGCGACTTGAGAAGATGAAGGCAGAACATCCGATTATTGGCGATGTACGCTGTAAAGGTTGTCTGATGGGTGTGGAACTGGTCAAGGACCACACCACCAAGGAACCCTTCGACGAAGCCGGCAAGATGGTATATCAGTCGGCCTTCCGGAAAGGTCTGGCCTGGATTCCGGCCGGCCACATCCTGCGTATGAGTCCACCCATCGTCATGGATATCGATACGGCCGCCCGTTGCATGGATATGATCGACGAAGCCATTGGCGAAACCGAGAAGGCTTTGGGATATAACGGATAACATTGCAAATGCACACAGGGCCGGCAACCGGTGCGGCGGACAATATCCAACCGCGCCGGCACAGGCGCTGGTTGCGTTTGGAGAGACGGAGGGAACGGACTGACATGAAAGAGATACGTTTTGGCATTATCGGCGCGGGATTGATGGGGCGGGAATTCGC
>PXCX01000055.1 GCA_003565195.1 PVC group bacterium
ACCATTTCGCCAGCCGCAACCCCGTAATCCGCAGCGGCGAGAAACTGCTATTACCCCTGTCTAAATGGCTGGGTTTTGACGCGCACTTCGATATGGACCGTTTCATTGAAGATTCCGGCATGGAATTACGGAGTATTACACCGGTGATTGGGTTCGGCTATTGGAAGATGTTGCATTTACGGAATCGTCCGCCGTCGTCATCGGCTTCAGATAACCCGGTCCAGTAGGCCAAAGACGGGTTTGCGACGGCAACCCAATGTGGACGCGGCCGGTCCGAACGCGGCCGGCACACGCAACCAGTTACTCCATGGTCGACTTCAGCTCAGCAACAATCGGAGGGCGGCCAGGGCGGCCAGGATTTCGACAGTGACGGTAAAGTAGCGTTGCGGAATGCGTTGAAGCACGACAATCCCGATCACGGCGCCAAAGGCAATCGCCGGCATGACCATGAGGTTGACGGTTAACGATTCGCGGGTGATCAAGTCTAGATTGGCGCTGAACGGTACCTTGAACCAATTGAGCATAAAAAAATACCAGGCGCCGGTTCCGACAAAGGCCGTCTTGGGTAAGCGCATCGCGACCAGATAAATCACCATGATCGGGCCGGCAGCGTTGGCCATCATGGTGGTGATGCCGGCGAGTAATCCGATTCCGGCGGCAAACCACCATTGACGTGGAATGGCTTCATCGGCATTGCGCCGGTGTCGCCGCCAGGCATTCACGAGCAGCAATGACAGAACAATCGCGCCGATCACCGGCTGCAACTGGGCATCGCTGATTTTGTCCATGATCAGCCATCCGATCACGATCCCGATTACCGCCCAGGGTATCAGGCGCACTAGATGCGACCAGACCGCTTTGCGGCGGTAATAAATCACCGCGAACAGATCGGCCATGATCAACATCGGCAGCACGAATCCGGTGGATATCCGGGCGGGCAGAATCGCGGCCATTAGGGATACGGCCAGGATCCCAATGCCGGGGATCCCGGTTTTGGCCACGCCGAACATCAAAGCGCAGAAGATGATCACGATCCATTGAACAGCGCTTAATTCCATGCAAACGAAACTTTCACGAATGGTTGCGTTACAAAACGGCCCATCATAATCAGTTTAGGGCGATAATACAATTCAAAATGAGGGTGGACGCAGAGCAAACGGTGCTTGAATTCAGGCGTCAAACTGATATGATGGGCGGCCAATTCACGCAGATAACGTAAAAGGAAGCAACGATGCAACGAGTTAATATTGGCGTAATCGGATGCGGCGGCATGGGCAGGAGCGTACTGCACAAACTTTTGGCCTGTGATCAACGGCTGTGCTTGACGGCGATCTACGACCCGGATTCGCGATCGATCGCGAAAACGCGGGAGGCATTCGGTGATTCAGCCAAAGTTTGCGCGACCGCTCGCGCGGTTGTGGAGATGCCGGAGATTGACTGGGTTATGATCGCGTCTTGGAATAGCCGGCACTGCGAACAAGTTGTGGCGGCATTCGAAGCGGGCAAACATGTGTTTTGCCAAAAACCGCTGGCGTTGAATCTGGACGAATGCCTGCGCATGCTGCAGGCATGGAAGCAAAGCGGCAAGATGTTCAACATCGGGTTCACGCTACGCTATTCGCCGCATTACCGGAAAATCAAACAGTTGGTCGAGGACGGTCATATCGGGTCATTGATCAGCATGGAATTCAACGAAACGCTGGATTTCAATCATGGCGGTTACATTATGGGCGATTGGCGCCGGCTGCGTAAAAATGCCGGCACACATCTGCTGGAGAAATGTTGTCATGACATCGATTTGGTGAATTGGATCGTGGCATCCCGCGCCGCGCGGGTCGCCTCGTTTGGCGGTCTCGATTTCTTTGTTCCCGAAAACGCGGACCGGGCCAAACTAATCGGCGTTCGCGAGGACGGCAAAAAAGCTTATCAGACATGGAACAGTTTGATTGATCTCGATCCGTTCCAGTCGGACAAGGATATCGTCGACAACCAAGTCGCGATCATCGAGTATGCCAATGGGGTACGCTCCACGTTTCATACCAATTGTAATGCGGCAATCCCCGAACGTCGCATGTATCTTCTGGGGACGGAAGGAACCCTGCGTGCGGATGTCCTGGCCGGAACCATCCAGCTGAAACGAATCGGTTTCGACACCCATCTCGAGGATTTCTCCACGACCTCCCGCGGGGGTCATGGCGGCGGCGATCAAATTCTGGCAAAAGAATTGGCTGACAGCATGTTGAACCAGCGTCCTCCATCGGTCGGGTTGATGGAGGGTCTTGAATCCGCCGTCACCTGTTTCGCGATTGACGAGGCGATGGATCGCGGCACCGTGATCGATGCCGGCGTCTATTGGCGTCAATTGCAACTGTCTCAGGTTGCTGGCGGGCAAGTCGAATCCCAGGCAGCGACGCAATGAAAAAAATGCCAACCGCCACGACCGATTCAGATATTCCTCCCGGTAGCCCGCCGCATGCAGCGGATGTCGAGACGGCTTCCGAAGGTTATCAGCAGCGGTTTAAAGGCGAAACCGGCGCATGGTTTCTCGACCAGCAGGCCGAGCATCTGCTTGCCCTGCTGGAACCGTGGCCGGGTGCAACGATTCTGGACGTTGGCGGCGGACACGGACAATATACCGAACGGTTGTTGCAAAAAGGTTATGAGGTAACCATTCTGGGCAGTGCACCGCAGGCCGGCGAACAGGTTCAGAACCTGGTCGATTCCGGACAGTGCCGTTATCAGGTCGGCAATTTAATCGATTTCCCGATCGCCGACAAAAGTTACGATATTGTGATCAGTTTCCGTTTGATGACCCACAGTCAGGATTGGCGCCGGTTGGCGGGCGAAACGGCCCGGGTGGCGCGCCATGCCGTGATCATTGACTTTCCGGTGCTCGACAGCTTTAACCTGTTGTACCCCCTGCTTTTCTGGGCTAAACGGATCGGTGAAGCAAACACGACCCGGACCTTCAGTATCTTTAAGACACGTGAGGTGGTTGCCGAATTCCATAAAACCAGTTTCATGCCAACGGCAGCGCGCCGTCAGTTTTTCTTGCCGATGGTCTTGCACCGCGTGTTACGCGCCCCGGTCCTGAGCCGGAATGTCGAGGCGGTCTGCCGTCGGCTGGGGCTGACCCGCTGTTTCGGATCACCGGTCATTTTGCGACTCGAGTCCACACTCCGTGAGCGAGTCGACGACAACCGGTTAGGAGCGCATATTCCCTCAGACAAAAAGGCATCCGTCTGATCCGAATGGCAATTGCTCAAGCCGGTTTTTTACGTTTTGTTAGGTTGCCGAAATTGCTGAACGAGAACGGCGATCGGTTAGCGCGTGCACGGCGTTGATCCTCTTTAAAACCGGCGGATGGGAATAATCCAGGAACACCTTGAGCGGATGGGGTGTCAGATTGCTCAGGTTATCCACCGACAACCGTTTCAGGGCGCTAATCATGTCTTTGGCCCGACCGGTCGTCCGGACGGCAAAAGCGTCGGCCGCGTATTCATGTTTACGCGACACCGCATTACTCACGATCCCCAACAGCATGCTGACCGGTGTGTAAATGAATCCGAAGAAAACAAAGCCGGCATACAACGGCGTCTGGTCAAGGCCGAACGCCTGGTATAATCCGGGTTGCCGGATAAAAATGGCCAGCACCATGAACATCAGCAAGGATGTGAGCAGCGACATCATCACCCTTTTGCGTAAATGGCCCAGCTTACAATGCCCGACTTCGTGCGCTAGGATGCAGACCAGTTCATCAACGCTATGGCGTTCGATCAGCGTATCGAACAGGGCAATTCGCTTGGTTTTACCGAAGCCCGTAAAATAGGCATTGCTTTTGGTCGATCGCCGCGACCCGTCGATTTTAAAAATGCCGTTTAACCGATAGCGTTGTTCGGCGGCATACGCGGCCAGCCGATCGCGCAGTTCCCCGCTTTCCAGCGGAATAAACTTGTTGAACAGCGGCAGGATCAACACCGGCGCGACAAACACGAACAGCAATTGGATCAACGACATGATAGCCCAGGCCCAGAACCAGGCATGCGGTACCGTATCGAAAATCCACAGGATCAAGGCCAGAATCGGTGCGCCGAGCAAAACTGCCAGCAGAATGCCCTTGAGAATATCCAACACGAAGGTTTTGGGAGTGGTACGGTTGAAGCCGTACCGCTCTTCAATCACAAACGTATCGTATATACCGAACGGCAATCCCGCCAGGCTGCTCAGCAATACCACGATCCCGATGAATACCAATCCCTGCCCAATCATGGAATCCGAAAGCGACATCGCGACATCGTTAATCCAACGGAATCCACCCAGCAGGATGAACGCGATCGTCAACGGCAGCATCAGGTTGGATTGCATTTGCTGGAGTCGGGTGTTGTCACGCAGGTAACGCTGCGAGCGGGCATACTTGTCGGTATCATAAACGCCCTCGAACGCTGCCGGGATCCGCGTGGATACGTGGCGCAGATTCAAATGCTCAACGATCCAATCCAGTAGCCAACCGGCAACCAGTAACGACAGAATAATAATAAGATACGGGTTCATGGTTTGATGCGCATCATAATTGTCCATGTTCGCCGCGCAATCATGAGGCGTACCCGTGCTGCTGTCGGGAACCTGAACACACCGGCTTTAATGGCCGCGTAAACGTTCGAGTATTTCCTGATCGTTGCTTCAGCGGCAGGCCCAGAGCATGCCGCGACGCAGAATTTCCGGCACCTGCGGTACGTCAAAATCGGCGGCGACATGTCCCAGCGAAGTGTAAAAAACCCGGCCGCTGCCGTACTGTCTTTTCCAGACCACTGGCATCACGGTTCCCTCTATCCAAGGCGCATGCTCGCCAGTGTAAGTTGTTGTGGCCAAAACCCGGTTGCCGGGATCGACATGCATGTAGTACTGTTCGGAATGCATTTTGAAATCCGTCAGTCCGGTGACCACGGGATCATCGGGCTCACTGATATTGACGGTGTAATCGATAATACCGCCGGGATGTGCCGCCCATTGGCCACCGCACATGAACTGGTACCCGGTATTCTGGCGGAACGCATCGCACATACCTCCATGCCAGCCGGCCAGGCCAGCGCCGTTTTTGACCGCTTCAAGCAAACACTGTGCCTGTTCGCGCTTGATTTCGCCCATGGTCCATACCGGGACGATCAGGTCGGCTTTCTTCATTATGGCGGCATCGGTATAAACTTCAAGGGTATTGGATACCGCGACTTCAAATCCTTCACGGCGTAACAGGGCGGCGGCGATTTCGGCGCACTGGACCGGTTCGTGGCCTTCCCAGCCGCCAACGACCATAAGAGCTTGTCTGGTGGGGGTTGTCATTTGATCAAGATCCTTTCTACAGCGTTGTTGGAATAATAGCAAGGTTTAGCGGTTCAGCATCCAAGGGTAACCTTCGTTTTGCTCGGTTGCTTTCAGGCATCATATCAGGCACCGGACGATATTTCAAACCTATTCGACAACCTATTCGTCAAACCTCAGCCTGGTTCGGGAGACCGAAGAATGACAAAATCATTTATCGACAATAATGAAGGAATGGTTGGATCTCGGGTTCGTTCGACCTAAAGGGTCAAGATCGTCAATACTAAATTCATCTCCGAAACCGTTTATATTGCAATCCCGTACGCGGCGTCTGGTACAAGGCCAGGACGTTGCAGGGTGGAATGTCCGGGTGCAGGATGTTGGCCAAGTCCAGGATGTATCCCGGTGCGAGACAGCGAATGATGCGGGCGACGTCCGCTTCGATCTCCGCCGGGGTGCCGTTTGGCATCAATTGCTGCATATCCATGCCGCCGCAGAGGCAGAGACTCTCGCGCCAGTCGGCGGCGGCAAGCTCCTCGGCTTCCATGCCGGGCACGCGCGGCTGGATCGGGTTAAGAACATCGACGCCGGCATCGATCAGCTCAGGGATCAACGGCGTGATCGCGCCGCAAGAATGGAAGAAGACCTTGGCGCCGCCGGCGTGGATGCAGCTCGCCAGCCGGGCGATGCGCGGCAGGAAATGGGCGCGAATGGTGGCGGGCGAGAACATCAGCCCGGTCTGCATGCCGATTTCTTCGCCCAGATAGACGAGGTCGAGACGCTCGCCGAGCACATCAAACGCATGTTCGATCATTGCCGCATTGAACGCCTCCATGCGATCCAGAATACTCAGCAGCACCTCGTTCCCGTCGGCCAAATCCATGAATGAGCGCGTGTCGCCTCGCATGCGATTGACCATGCCGAAGAGCGCGGGAAGCCGCAACATAACGGCCGGTTCGACACCGTCGCGATCCCAGGCGGCGACTTGGTCGACAGCATGGACGATGGAACGGTTCTCGGGACGCCACTTGACGGGCCAGCATCGATCCACATCCTGAGCCGTCTCGGCTTCGGCCAGATTCAGCGTGTCCCCGGAATACTCGCCTTCGACCGGAACCGTATCGATATTGCGGATGTCGATCTGTAATTGCCGGAGCAGCGTCTCGAACCAGCAGGGGCCCGCCGGGATGCCCAAGGATTCAGCCACACGCCTACTCGAAACATCCGAACCGGCATTGAACCGGGCAGGAACCCGATCCGTTTCCTGCCGCTCCACTGCGGCCATTACGCGTTCACGTGAAGTCATCATCTCGTCATTCCTTCTCGCAGCCGTTCATGGGGCTTACGCAATCCGGGCCCATGGCAAGGATCAGCGAATAATGAACAGCGAACCTCGATCAATCCAGGTTTTGGAAGCGTACGGCGTGCCGCCGTAGGCACCCAGGTTGATCCGGCTGCCGTTGGGAGGCGGTTCGTTCTGCCAACCCATATCCGCCGGATCACCCGCGTCGATTGCCGGCGAGTCCACCGCGTCCGTGACCCATATTTCGGCCAGGGGATCCCAGCGTCCCATACGCGACTGCAGATGCAAATCGGTTTCCGAGGCAAAGAGCGGATCCTGTCCAACCAAGATACCGTCGCCGAACATTATTGCAGCGTCATCTTCCATGACCACGTACGGCGCGTTGGTGGAGGTGATCAGGCTGTACGACATATTCGCCGCGCTATCTCCCCCGGTCGCGTAGAGCCCGATGCCATTCCTGTCGTTATGATCCGCTTCGTTCTCCGTAAGGATACAACCCGCGATTGTCAACGAACCGGCGCTGGTCCAGCGAATCCCCCCCACCTTCATTGGACGGGACTCCCTTCTTGACGGTCAGGCCATCAAGTAAAACGTTGCCGGCGGTGATATTCAGCACCCGGCGCGTTTTTTCACCATCCAGAATGGTCGGATGCGCCGTCGCGTCGCGGTCGCCCAAGGTTTCCATGCCGTTGGTGAACCCACCGTAGATGGTCAGGCTCTTGTCTATGGAAAAAGATTCGGTCCCATCGATATCATTGGTGTAGACGCCCTCGGCCACCCAAAGCACATCATCGGATACGGCCTCCTCAATCGCCGTTTGGAGATTGGTGTAGGCATCCGTCCAGGACGAACCGTTGTTGTCGCCGGCGGCGTTGAGGTCGACAAAGATCGGATCTGCCGCTGCCAGGTTTATCGCCGTCATCCATCCCGCCACTACCGCCATGATCATTGCGCTGCTTTTCATATTCATGATTTGTCCTGTTAGTTAATTAAAATATCCTACGACATTCAAAACAGAAGCCCTGTTGTTTATGGTGTTCATAAGAGTTTACCGTTTTTGATGCGGATGTCAACATTCGGGGACATTCGGGGACTTTTCCCTGAAGTTTTGCCATAAGCATTTTGCCAAGCCGGCGTGTCTGTTTACGGCGAAGCCATAATGCATCGCCAGATAAATATTTTGTGTGTCCCTTTTCTGACCTGTGTGTCCCTATTCTGACCTATTCTGACCGACCATTTCGCCCCTGCGGATCGATTAAGTTGATCGACGAAGGGTATCCGAGTAAGGGTTTCGAGGAAGTGTGCGTTTAAGCGTACGGTTAAGCGTCCATAGCGTGCGAAGC
>PXCX01000269.1 GCA_003565195.1 PVC group bacterium
ACGGGCCTCTGCACGCGAAAATGCCCTGATTGCAACTTCCCAAGGCTAAATCCGCGCCTGAACTCTGAACACCGAACTCTGAACACCCCATCCGAAACCCTTTTCGGACAGGCTCTAACTATAGCAAATCAAAAACTGAATGTATAGAAAAGATCGATGGCATCTTCAGCGCTGCTGACCGCCTCGAGAAAAAGACGCTGGGTCAGGCGATAACGCATCATCAGGCGACTTGTAGGCGCAAAAACGCCGATTCCATAACTCATTTCGAGTCTCGGCCCGATCCGTCCGCTGACGACAACCTCGGTCTCTTCGCCGACACCGACGGCATCCAGATGGAGATCTTCTAAGCCAAACTCTTCGGCCACGCCACCGAGTCTCATCCCGCCGCCGACTCCCAGGGATACGGCGGCCATCGAGAGCATCGACATACCTTCATCGTCCAGGCCGGTCAGTGGTCGACCAAGAATCAAGAATGACAAGGCATCTTCTTCAGGCAATGCAGGTTCGGAAAACAACGTCATCCGCGGATCTTCCGGACGTCCTTCCAAGCGTAGCCCGGCATCGACATCATACGCCGGCACCTTACGGACCGCCTCAACATAAATATCCGGCTGTGCCACCGGTCCGGCAAACAGGAACCGGCCCTCGCGAACAGTCAGACGCCGACCGTAAGCGCGATACTCACCATCGACGATACGCAACTCACCAAAAACTTGTGGCACACCGCCTATCAACTGTTGTACATTCAGATCGCCCGCCAAACGGGAAGTCAGTCCATAGCCGCTGATCTTAACTTGATCTCCCAGCACGACACCGACATCCATGCTCAACGTCCAGTCGTCCATCATGCGTGGCCGCGATGGTTCAGGCATCTCGTCATCACCCACAAAAACGGTATCCGGCGAGGTCCGTACGGCGGTTTCCGGTCTTTCTTTCAAGTTGATTTGCGCCCGCGGGATGGCAATCCGTCCGGTCACGACCGCTTCGTCAGGCCCCATTCGCAGTTGGATATCCGGGCTGGCAGTCAGGGTGGCAACGGCATCATAAACCAATTCAAGATCTTTGCCTTGCATTGAAAGCATCGCCTCCCAGATCTCATCGGACCAGTCCGCCGTGCCCGAAATCGTCGCCTTGCCTTTGCCGGCGCGTAAATCCCCCTCCAACATGCCGGACCAATCGTCCAAGGTTAACCTAAGATTGATACCGCTGAGGTTGACGGGAATGGCAACCGACTCGACGGCTCCATCGGAGAGCACCAGCTCTCCATCAATCCGCGGGTTACGAATCTCGCCGGTTAATTGACCGCTGGCATTGATTTTACCCTCCAAGGTATGCAGCAATGGAATGAACGGCAAGGCGATTTCCACATCCAGCGATTCCATGCTAAAACTACCGTCCAGCGCATCCAAACTACCGTCTGCTCCGATTTCCAGCGCGGCATTCAGCTTGGCGCTTCCCAACATGTCGGCCATGATATCCAGTTTTAACCAGGCTTGGGTTTGTCCAATACCGGATTCCAGCATAAACTTTTCGAGCTGAATACGCAGCATCTCATCGGCCAACTCGCCGGTACCGCTCAGGGTGACACATCCTTGGTCGATCTTCAGGTTCAAATGTGCTTCTGGCCGTTTATTCCCGCCCCATTTGGCCGACAGAAACGCTTCCATCAAGCCCATCAGGTCGATATCCGGCGGCAACCACGGCATCATCAATTCCTTGAGGTCAAACGTTTCCAAGTGCAAGGTGATATCGCCGCTGGAACCCAGGCGTGCCTCCTCGACAAAATGCAAGCGGGCATCAGCATGACCCCATGAATGGGGGCTGACGACCAGTTGCCCGGATTCCGTATCCCAGCTTATCCCTGGATCGTTAAGCATCGTCCAGTCAAAGTCCGCGGCGGCCACGGACGCTTCCTCTATCCGGGCATTCCATTGCATGGTTTCGTCCAGGCCACCTTCGAGGATCATGTCAAGATCGACTGCTCCGTTTTCGCTAGCCACCGTTAAACGATGTTGCGCGCGTGTTCCCTCAAGCATGATCCGCAAGTCCCCAATCTGATAAGCGTATTCAGGCGAACTTATATCCACGGCCTGTAACTGCAGGCTGCTCCCGGCAGCCGCTCCATCCACAACATCACCTCGCAGGTCCAGACCACCGATATTGATCCGATCGTTCCACCCCAGGTTTTCGCCTGTCAAATCGAACGAAACATCGGGCGCCGCCGGGTCGCCCTGCAGATCAAAACGTCCCATGATCCCGCCGCTGCTCTCGGGATGCCAGACCGCCAGATCCGCCACCTCCACCCGACCGCTGGCCGACACCTGATCGTGCCAGGCAGCATCGAGCTTTATTTCGCTGTCCCGTGATGTGATGCGTCCCGCATCCAAACGCCATCCGGTACGCGGCCGGTAGGCGACATCGCCGGCGACAGCCAGCGGGATATCGTTCCACTGCGCCTCCATTCCGACATGATTCAGATCCAGCATCCATCCTTCGGTCGCCCGTTCGGCGCTGATTTCCGCCTGGGCGAAAAGATTCGAGGGCGCCCCGGCAAACCAACGCTCGGGACACACTCCTTGCAACTGGATATGCGCCCTCAAATTGGTTTGGGTGCTCCAGGCAACGTCGCCTTCGGCTGCAAGCGTTCCTTCCAAAACATTTCCCTCTAGCGTTTGCACGACGAGATGCCGCCAATCGCCTTGTGCGATCATATTCCAGTCACTCTCAGGAATGTGTTCGCCTTCCAGATTCCATGTCGCCGTCATCCGATAACCATCCAGCGCACCGTCGAGCTGGATCGAACCGTGCCGCGATCGCACCAAAAAAGGTTCCCGCAGCGGCCACGTCAGTTCCGTCCACGCCATATTCACGTCCATCGGAAACGAAGGCTCAAGCGGCGCGACCCGACCTTTGATTGAAAGATCGGGCCACCCGCTGGACCGCACGTTGATGTGGCAATCACCCAAATGGTTCCGGAACGTCGCCTCCAGCTCAAGCGGGTTCCCTTGGTAACCTTCCTCGATCGCGGCGTTTAAGCGAAGATCCAGCGGGTAGTCACCCTTCAAGGTCAGAATACCGGATGCATTCGCCGAAAACATGGCATGCGTTACACTCCCATGGTGAAGGGCCAGCAAATTCTTTTGGATATTGGCAGTCAACGTCACAAATTCAAGCGTATTCGTCTGATCGCCGCGCGTGACATGCATGCCGCTAACCCGCAAGTCGTCAACCGATAGATGGAGCGGCAACTGGATATCCGGCAATTCGACAGCCTCGCGCTGGTTCGGATTCAAACGCTCGAACCATGGCATGCTTTCCGATGCTTCGGTATCCGGGATTTCCACGAATATACTATCGGCATGAAGCTGCGCAATTCGCAGCTTACGCTGAGGCAGGCCCCACAAATCCCAGCGGCCACTCATTTGCTTGATCGAGATCCGGAATGCATCTTGATGCCATTGAATATTCCGCACATCGAGTCCATCCCATAAGCGACCGCTTTCGATATCCAGACGGCAAACCGGGGTTGCCGACATGATGCGTGTCGCCAGCCAGAGTGCTCCGGCGGTGGTAAACAATAGAAAGTATAAAGCCGCGCACAGACTGATGCCCGACAGCCATAATGTCCCGATCATAACTCTTCGCATTAAAGGCCGTCGTTTGGATCGGTTTTTTTTGCGGGTCATCATAATTGCGCTCCCATGGATACATGCAGTCGTACCGGCAGGTTGGCATCGCTGATGCCACATGCCACATCCGCACGCAGCGGACCTACCGGGGTAATCCACCGGATGCCCACGCCCGTCCCCATCTCCAAACCGTCCTCGAATTCAAGATCCATGGCTGCGTTGCCGACATCCACAAACGCCGCCGCGCGCCACCGTTTGCTCAAAGCATAACTGTATTCCAGACTGCCCGTAGCCAGATATCGTCCGCCGGTACGGTTGCCTTGATCGTCACGCGGCGAAAGCGATTCATACCCGAATCCGCGCACGCTCTGGTCGCCCCCGGCAAAGAATCGTAACGACGGCGGTGTTTGCTTGAAACGCTCGGTTATCAAGGCGCCGTATTCGGCACGAATCAAACCGCGATGCCGTCCCGCACTCCGGAATATCTTGGTTTCCACCCGGAATCTGGACAACGAAAGGTCCGATCCCAGATCCGAATGCGCCCCCATCAGGGAGCCGAACAGTTTGTCGCCACGGTCAGGTTGCGCGCCACCCCGCGTACGCGTACGACTGAGCGAGATTCCCGGCAGCAACAGATAGGAGTTGCCGCGAATTCCTGCCTGCGTAAAGGATTCGTCTTCCCAGCGCAAAAAAAGGTGTTGTTGCCAACCTCCCCTCAAAAGACGTTCCCGTTGCACGCCCGCGGTTTGTTTCTCGCTGGTTTTATGCTTTGTTTCTTCCCGCTGCCAGCCATACAGGAGCTGGAGTCGATGATCCAGCGGCGGTCGCAAGGGAATGGTATACTGCGCACTGACATTCTGCCGCACCTCCGATAATTCGGTTTCCGTGTCGAGAATGTGTCCGCGCCGATTAACCCATGGCCGCCGCCATTGCAAGCGCACTCGCGGCCCAATATCGGTGGTCATACCAACGCCGATACCTGCTTTGTTCGGGTCGTCCATCGTTATCTCGACATCCACGGGCACTGCATATTTTTCATCCGCTTCGTCCCGTCGCGGGCGCACCCGGACGTCACGAAAGTACGCACTGCTCGACAAATTACGGTTTAACCGGGTGATATGTTCGGCATGATAGGGAACATCCGCCTCAAACGGAACATGCCGCTGCAACAGGGTTTCACGCAAGGGTGTCTCCGGAAAACGGACCGGCCCCATGCGGTGTCGGGGGCCGCTGTCATAACACACGAACACATCGGCGCGGCCGGCCTGAAGATCGATCTCGATCCGACGGTCCGTAAACCGACCGTCAAAATAGCCGCGGACGAGCGCCATATTCTCTATCATCCGGATCATCGAAGTATAGCGGCCGTGATGCAGCCGATCACCCGTTTGTAAAGGTAACCGCTTCAATAAATCGAGAAAATCGGCGTCTTGTGCCGCGTCACCCTCGAGCGACACCTGCAGGGAATCAATTCTGACCGGTTCTCCGGGATTGACGATCAGACGCAAGGTCCATGTATCTTCATCCCGTTCCGATTGAACCTCGATTTGCGGATCGTAATATCCCAGCGCCGCCAACGCCTGTTTGGCCAAATCCGGCATCCGGCGCGCGAAACGGCGCACAATCCTTGGATCGTCGGTCGCCGGGGTGCCGACATGCAGACCGACATTTTTTCGCAATTCACCCTCCAGACCTTCAATTTGAATGCTCACTCCCCCGCCGGCAATCCAGGGTCCCAGCAGGAGCGCGCCAAACAAGAAGAACCGCGAAATTGATGTCCGTTGCCGGTGTTCAAGGTCCATATATCCAGTCATTCTTAACAAACTTCAATATCATATCAGGCCACACGCGATCGTTCAATGTCGTTTTTCAGTTTGACAGCGCGTTATCGCTAATGGTACAACTAATAGCTAACGACGACCCGGCAGATTGTTTTTTCTAGGGCTCATTGACAAGCAGCGGAATTAATTATGGCAGATGACATCATTGATAGATTGCTTCGTATTCAGGATCAGGACCTACGGATTACGGAATGGGAACGCGAACTGGCAGCGATGCCGAAACGCATCAAGGCCTTGGATAAGCAACTTGACACTTATCGCGATTCAATCGCCGCAGCCGAGGAACAACGCACCGCGGCGCAGCTTGAGGTAAAAAAACTGGAAATTGAAGACCAGGACCAACGTCAAAAGATTGCGCGTTTCCGCGAACAACAGATGACCCTCAAAACCAATCGTGAATTCCGAGCCATGGAGGAAGAGATCGCTTTGGTTCAAAGGCGTATCAGTCAATTGGAAACGCAG
Source organism: PVC group bacterium (assembly GCA_003565195.1). Lineage (GTDB taxonomy): Bacteria > Verrucomicrobiota > Kiritimatiellia > CAIKKV01 > PXCX01 > PXCX01. The sequence goes on from PXCX01000269.1 coordinate 5,933, forward strand.
CTTTTGGAAGCCATGGAGACCGTGGAGCAACGCAGCCAGGAGGTTGACGCTTGCAAACGCGAATTAGCGCAGGCCGGGCAGAACGTCGAGCAAGAAAAAGCGGCATTGATTACGCACGAACGTCAGATCGAAGACGATCTTGAAAAATTAAAGCATCAACGCGCGATTGACGCCCAAACCCTTCCTGATGAGTGGTTAAAACCCTATGATCGACTGTTCAAGAGCAAACGCGACAGTGTTTTGGTGAATGTCGCCAACGGGTTTTGCAGCGGGTGTCACATGAAATTGCCCCCGGCAGTAAACCACGCGGCCCGCCGGTCTGAATCAATGGTGACTTGCGATTTTTGCGGCCGGATGTTATACTCTGATCATCGCATGACGTAAAACGGACGTGGCGTCGAAGCGATGCGAGCAGATAGGGACTGTATGTCCGGCAAGAATAAAGGTAATCGTCGGAGACGGGAGCGAGCGGTCGCTGCGGCCGGTTAAACGGTCGTGGAGGAAAGTCCGGACTCCGCAGGGCAGGATACCCTCGTGTTAAACGGGGGAGTTTTCCGGCAAACGGGAAGCATGGAAAGTGCCACAGAAACAAACCGTCCCGCACTGCGGGATAAGGGTGAAAAGGCGGTGTAAGAGACCACCGGACGTATCCGCAAGGAGCGTTGCAAGGCAAACCCTATCCGGAGCAAGATCCAATAGGGAACTGGAGGCGGCCCGTCTCGTTTCGACGCCTAACCGGCGCCGGAGCAGTTCCGGGTTGATCGCACAAGATAAATGACCGACACTTAAAAGTGAAACAGAATCCGGCTTATGGCTCCCGTCTTCCGACCTTACCATCATCCCCTGATCTGGCTGACACTGAGCGTGCTCGCGCTCGGCTTATCGGCTGGCGCCGCTTGGCGCACTGTCACGGCGCTCCACGTGGCCGTGATTCCGGCAAGCGCGGATACGTCAGCGCAACCAATGCCAAACCCTTCAGCGGCAGCCCGGTTGACCCTGCCGGAGGACGTCGCCGTTTTTCAGGTGGCACCTGGAGAGCGCGAGCTTGATCCGGCGGATCGACTGGCAGACCGATTTCGTTTGGCGGGCACTTTTTTCATGCTATCGGCGGATCTGCAGCCCTCCACCCGCAAGGCGGTTCTGGTTGACGGCGTTTCCGGTGCCGACCATATTGTGCAGGAGGGCGATATCCTCGACAACCTCACGGTAGTCAACGTGGCCCATGATCACGTCATTATGGAAGCCGGCGAAACACGTGCGATCCTGGCTTTGGGGGCGGGTCCCGGCACAGGAATGTTCGATGATGCCGACCCGCTGGACTTGGCCCGGCAGGACACCGACGACGATGCATCCGCCCAAAACGAAAACCCGTTCGGCGATCAAATTGACGATCATCGCTGGGTATTCCAGCGCGATCGTTTGATCGACTATTACAAGGAGGTCATGCAATCTCCGCAGCGCTTGAAGCAGGTTTTCGACTCAATGGAACCGTTATATGATCAGGATCGCAGAATCACCGGTTACTCCTTGAACATCAAGGGCGAGGCGGATTTCTTCGAAGCCGTCGGCCTGCGGGAAGGCGACGTGGTGCGCCATGTCAACAGCATGGCGATGAGCAGTCGCCTGCGCGCGGAATTCCTGATCCGCGAATTTGTTCATGACCGGCTCAACGTCTTCGTCCTTGATGTCGAGCGCGAAGGTACACCGGAACAATTGATTTACGAAATCCGCTAGCCGGCTAGCCCGAATGACGAAATAACCACATGTCACGGCGTAGCGCGAAGCGCGAAGACGGACGTGTCGCGGCGTAGCGCTGAACTCTGAACTCCGAACTCTGAACACCCCATCCGAAAAGGTCATGCAGCGGAAACAGGCAATGTAGCCGCGCCTGGTAAGGCGTGGCGAGGAAGGCCAGGCAGATGAAAAGGGCACAACAACGTGGAAACCTCTGAACTTGCGCGCTCCATCTTCCGTCCTTTGGCGGCCACCGCTTATCAGCGGCGGCTAC
>PXCX01000188.1 GCA_003565195.1 PVC group bacterium
CCCGTAACCGAGCTTGATCGCATGACCAAGGAGCTGCGTACCCAGATGGCGCCGGCCTTCGGAATGCCGGTCACTGCCGCGGATGCGGCGCCAGCGTCCCGCTTCGCGGGCATGAGCCTGACCGGATCCAGCGACAATCTGAACGCGCGCCATTTCCGCACCACCTTACAAGGCGGTCTGGCGGTGCATCCCGACATTCATTTGACCACCGCCGCCGGATCGGGGCGTCTGACCCAGCAACGTTTGGCGGAAGATACAACCTCCGAAACCATTACGCTGAACGAGTTCCTGGGGCAAATACTCGTATCGTATATCGATCCCCGTCGCTGGGTCTGGACTGCAGGTCTCGGTTGGCGCGGTTGGACGGGCGATGCGGAACACCGCCAACGGATCGAACATCAATTATCGGTCCACGGGCGGCCCACCCCGGAAACCGCGTTGCGCGCGGAATTCCGGACGGAAACCGCGGATCGTGCACTGGCGATGGCGGACGATTTATCGCGGGACATGGCATCGATCGAAGTTCAATGGAACTTATCGACTGCCTGGTCGATTCATGGCGCCGGAAACTGGGAGCAATGGTCCGACAACAATCGCTTGTTGCGCCTCGATGTATACCCGCTCTACGCGCCAAACGCCTGGAAAGGCTTTTTTACCGGTCTGCGAGTGAACCATCGCCAAAGTCAGCACGATACATCCGGTCTATGGACCCCGTACCGCTTTAACGGTGCGTATGTTGTCGCCGGAAAACGTGGCCGTTTCGCGGGCGGCCATTACGACGTGTGGCTGCATGCCGGCTCGGGCCGCGAAACCGCGTTTCCGGCGGATACGGAGCCCGCGCCTGATCAAGCGGAACCGGAACCGATTGAATCGCCGCTCCCGGATCGTGGCTGGAGCGACTCGTTCGGCGTCGGCGCCGGATGGCGCCCCGAGATTGACCGCCATTGGCAAATGAATATGCGGATTGACTGGAGCTACAATTCAAACTACGATGAACGCCGTATGCATCTTTCCCTATTGCGGAAATTCTGACGAAGAACGGCAGCGCAAAACCCGCCATGCCATCGAAACCGGAAGCTCAAGCAGGCGCAAGATGTTCAACGGTTCTGCAACGGCAACAAAGACAAGGAATTTATCATGAAAACCAAGAGCGATCATCCAACGGGCAGTGCGCCTCGTCGACGCACGCTTCACGGTCTTATAAATCTGCCGCGCCGCGCATGGCGCCGCCATCCCAAGCTTTTACTTTTGATCGCTGCCACCATGGTCCTTTTCTCGATTGCCTTGCCGCATGGCTATACGATCTATCTGGCAACCCGCTGGCCGGTTCCCGATATCGTTCACCGTTCCGAATCCTCATTTGTTTCGCTAATGGTCAGAGCCGGCGACGATGCATCAGGGGAACACGCCACGATGTCGCCTGAGCAATTCCGACGCCACCTGAACAAGTTGACTAATGCGGGCTATCAGTTCATCGGCGTACAGGACGTTCAGCGTTTCATGCGCGAGGGTCGTCTCTTGCCGCCTCATGCGGTATTGATCGGCGTCGACTATCGGGGTTCGACCCGCGGCTGGGAAGCCTGGAAAATGGCCGTGATACAATCCCGGGCGCGGGCCGTCATGTTCATCGACCCGACGCGCTCGCCACGTCCCGCCTGGCGAGTTATCCATCAAACGAGTGCCACACCCCACTGGGATATTGCCGCCGGCTTTCATGAATTCGCAATCGAACAACTTCGTGACGGCGAAGCTGACGACGACACCCTATACACGAGGGCCGGACACTACAACCGCTTGCATGCCATGGATCAAGCCGCCGTACAACTTCACCGCCGTTTCCGATCCGCCATGCGACAACCATCCGCGGGTTCGGCAACAGCACTGGCATACCCGTATTATCCGACAAACACCACTTCCGGCACATCCGCCAATATCAAACGCCATTTATTGGCCCGCAACGCCTCACCACACTTCAAATTGGGGTTCGTGCCCGGGAAACTGGCGATCAACACCGATCAATCGGATCCGTGGTTTTTGAACAGCCGGGTAATCCCTGCCGAATGGGATGAACGCACCCTTATCCAGCATCTCCGCGCCTACCGGGAACTTCCTTTCGAAACGCCGGATGCAGACGGAAGGCCGCGCCGCGCCGCCTGGATCACGATTTTCGGATCACCCAACTTGCAATCCGATCATTTGCGTTTGGAATCCAATCCCGGTGACGTGACAGGACTCTGGCTGACAGGCAGCGATCAGTTCGAATCTTTCGATGTCGAGATTAGTTTCGCGATCGAACACGGCATCCTACGAGTCCCGTTCATGGCGAACGCGGATGAGTCCCACCGTTGGGAACTGCTGCTTGATGCAAACGGCCGGATCGAACTGCTCCGACGCCGATGGGATCACAGCGATACGATTGCCGTCGATCGTCGCCGCCATCGGCCGGATCAAACCTCGCGCCTGCACATCACGCAACGCCATAACCAACTTTTGATCACCCTCGATGAGCAACCGCTTTTCAACGGTTGGGTGCCTATGAACGAACCGGCGACTCAGGGATTGATGGGGCTGCGCCTGTCAACCGACGACGACAGGCCGGCCGCCGCCACCATCGACGCTTTTCGCGTGATGCCGCCATCCACCACGATTGCCGTGCTGGACGGCCGGCATGCGTACGATACGCAAGGCATCCGCTGGACGGCAGAACAGGCGCAGGCCATCACCGCGCTCAGTCCGTCCCTCGAACAAATGCTTTCCGCCGATTCGGACGCGACGCTCAATATCCCGGGAGATAATGTTTTCAGTTTCGCGGTTCGCATCCACGGATGGGATCTGTTGCCTCACGTGAACCTGTCGCAACCGCGCGCGCTCGAGCAGTGGACGCCGGAACATATCCTGTTCCAACTGCGGAAGATGGAGAGTGACGGGATTTTCTTCCGTATGGACGACAACGTTAGGTGGCCGGAAACGAGTTTGGCCGATTGGGGTCGCCGCGTGGCCGAAACTTTGACAGCCCATGGATATCGCCTGTTTATCCGGCTTCCGAGCCTGGCTGCCGGAACCGCGCCGGCAACGGCCACACTGGGCCGTGTACCCGGCATTCAATGGGTCAGCGCGACAAACGACGTTCAGGAAAACCGGCATGGGGCCGCGATCGAAATCCAGGTCCCCGCTTCCGAGCCGGAAAGCGATTTACGGATGCTATTCGATTTTCTCGACAGTGATCGCGACTTCAGGGCGCAGGAACAACGGCGCCAGCTTCAACGCCAACGCGATCGGGCCGAAACGCTGTATGCTCGCGGAGAATACGAGGATGCGATCACCATCTGGTTCGACTGGCATGAACTCGATCCCCACCATCCCGTTCCTCTGCGGCGTATCGGCGACGCCTTGCAGCGTTTGGGATACCATGATGAATCCATCGAGTTCTACCGTCAGAGTCTCGATCGTAACCCGGGCAATATTGAGCTTGCCGTTCTGCTGGCGGATTGGCTCGATGCGTCTGGCAGACATGCCGAAGCGCGTAATTTACTGTTTGTTTACGATCTGTTGTTCCCCGATCAGCCATCGATTCTGCTAGCCCAAGCTGTTTGGTTCCAGCGCCACAATCACTTGGATCAAAGCCGCAAACTATTCAAACGTCTGCTGGAACTGCAACCGGATCACCTGCAAAGTTTGCTCATGATAGCGCGCTTAGGCGTGGATGCAACCGAGCGTCGCAACGCCATGCAACGCCTGCTTCGCATGACCCAAACCCCCGAAAAGCATCGTCTGGTCCTGGAAGGGATTCGCGATAATGACTTGCTGGTTCTACCCGAAGCCGAAACGCTGTTGCCTCTGCTGGATAAGTCGCCCGCTGACGGCGACCATGCAACGGCGGCAATTCTGGATCAACTCCGGCCACGCGACGTCATGGCCGAGGTCACTGCGGAAACCATGGACACCCAAACAGCGTGGCGCGTCGATGGCGCAAAAGCCCAAATTGAACACGGTCGTATCCGTTTGCGGGCCACGCCGGAACGGGAGGAAGCCGCACTGCGTTTGAACGGCAGTGAACGCTGGCATGATGTCTATCTGGAAGCGGATCTGGTGACGCAACGCGGTGAGTTCTGGCTCACGGCGCGACGCTCGCGCGATCACATGGTCCGGTTCGGTTTTGATGACGAAGGCGATCGAATTCGCCTCCAAATATGGCGAACCCAAGGCCATGAACCGCGCTTGCTTAAAAACGTCAATCGGCAATGGAGTCGGCCGGAAGGCGGCGTCCGCTTGCGCCTCGAAATTCGCGGAACCGGTGCAACAGGCTACATCGACGGAAAACCCTGGGGACCGCATGCCATCCTGCTGCCGGATGATGTTTCCCAAGGTTGGGTCGGCATCATCGCTCGATCGGTTCAACCGGGCGAGGCCCAAATGGCGTTGCGCCGCGTCGCCGCCGGACCGCTTTTCCCGGCCATCGCCCGGTTTAACGAACCCAGGGAACCGGCAACCATGGACCGGCTCGCGGAACGTTTGCACAGCATAACATCTGACATCGACACAATCAGCCCTTCCGGCTTTGCGGTCGATGCCGATGGCCTATGGTCTAGCGAGGAACGGGGAAACGATGTTTTTTCCGCGCTGTTTGCCCGTTTTCATGCCTTCCGGCTCACACCGCACGTTCTGGTAGAGCCGGGCGCCAATTTGCGTGCATCTGACGTTTTGCAAGCATCCAAAATCCACGGCACCGACGGTTTTGTGTTTGAGTTTACGCAAGCTCCCCATGCGACCATAATCGATGAACTTGAGCGCGATTTACGGGAAGCGAATATCGATGTTTTTCTATTGATCCATGACAACGGATCTCTTAACCTGCGCGGTCTGGCCCGTAGTCGCTTACTCTTGCCCGGCAAACGCGCCGAACGCCGTGTCAGCACACACTCCCTCGACAAGCCGGCGGACCGCACCGAACTGCGAGATGCGCGACGACGCAACCCCATTTTGATCGGCTTGTAGACACCGGGTCGAAAAACATGACGCATCCGGCACATCGAATGATCGGCAAATCCGCCGATCCCCTTCCCAGTGTCTGAATCGCAGGAGCTAAGAACATCATAATTGACTTATAAAGCCGACATGCTATACTATCGCTTCAATTCCATGGGGCTGCCGGCGACGGATCATCATAAGCAAGCGGAGAAACACTAACCATGACGGATCGAAAACGAGTATTGATTATCGACGATGAACCCTCTGTTTTGGATTATCTGGAAAGACTGCTCCAAAGGCTTGGTTACGAGGTAGAATGTACCGACAACGGGGCAGATGGTCTGAAAAGAGCCGCTAATCCCGGAATTGATTTGATTATTTCGGATATGTTCATGCCGGGAGATCCGTGCCAGCTCGAACTGATTCGTCGTTTACGCGAATGCCGATCGGATTGTCCGCTGGTAGTGATCACGGGACATCCCTCGGCGGACATAATGCAAGACTGTCGCCAAATCGGCGTCAATGAATTCCTGACCAAGCCCTTTGAACTTTCGTTTATCAAAAACGTGCTGAACAAACTGTTACTGGCCCCAACCAAAGAGATCAGTGCATGACCGCCAAGATAAGAACCGGAATCGATTTTTTCGATCAAATTCATGGTGGCTCGCATCGCAACCGGGCCTTGTTGATTTGCGGCCGGTCCGGGTCCGGCAAATCGCTAGCCGGCCTGCAATTCATCGCACAAGGTTTCAAGGAGGGCGCGCGCTGTCTTTTACTTTCCGGGCGGCCCGCCGCCGATGTGATAATCTATGGCGAAGGAATCGGCTTGAAACTGGGCGACGCCGCTGAAAAAGGGAGCCTGATTGTCCTCGAATACAATGATTACATTCCGGGACCCAATGCCGAATCACATTTGAGGTTGCCGCCGGAAGGTTTTGTGCAACTCCAGGAAATGATTGAGGCGAATGGCGTCCAACGGCTCGTGCTCGACACCTGCCTGCCCTGGGTGACGCTGCCGACAACCGAAGCATTGGCAACGCATTGTTTTTCGTTTATCCGTTCACTTGATCGTTTGGGCGTCAGCACGTTATTGACGCTGCCGAAACCGGTTTCACCGGCAGCATTCAAGCTTAAAAGCATTCTCGAAGACATTGTCCCGATTACGGTGACACTGCTTTGGAACGAAGCCGACGGTAAACGCACTTGGATGGTCAATAAATACCTGGGTGAAGCAAAACTTGACGACGGCACGGAATTCACGATCACCCCGGGAATCGGATTAAAGGCTGCCCAGCATGATTCCGTGTCCGACCAGCAACCGATGCGCGCATCAGGCTCCCCGGCGCCAACCACTGTTCCGGAATCCACGCTCGAGCCGTGGCCGCCGGCTGATGAGGATGTGTCGGGTAAACGTCGAGTGAGCTTTGCCGATGTAATTCTGGAAAATCAGAAATAATCGTTTTCGCTCGCACTACAGCGATACCGATCGCTTGAAAACAGCCATCGACGGACCAATTTAGGCTGCTGCGTCATTCCGTTATCGAGTAACCATGTATACCCACTACTGGCATCTGCAGGAAGCGCCCTTCGAGAATCTGGCGGATCCTCGATTCGCATATCTTTCTGATCAGCACCGGGAGGGTTTGGCGCGCCTGCTGTATATTGCGCGCGGTCAGAAACAGGGTGGCGTCTTGACGGGTCCCTACGGAGTGGGCAAATCGATGATCCTCGAAATGGTGGGCAACAGCTTGAACCCTCGCGAATCCAATCCATCGCGTTTCGTCCATTTCGATGCGCCACCCGGCGGAACGACGGAATTCGTACGCCGTACGATGCATGCCATGAACGACGACTCCAATGTCCGCGACGTCACGGAAGCCTTGGAGCGTTTGGATGTCGTTGCCGGACAACATGTCGTTCTGGCGGTAGACGAAGCGCAGTTGATCGAGGATCAGGGCATTTACCGCTTTCTGCATCTGATCACCAATTTGCGACGATACAGCGATACCGGCATGAAGCCTGCCTTTACGTTGCTGTTGGCCGGACATCGCGATGCGTTCAAAGGTCTTTCGAATGCACCTGCCTTGCGCCAACGCCCTTAGTTTGGTGTGGGATCTTGAGCCCCTTAACGAAAAGCAAACCGGGGAATATGTACGCCGCCGCCTCGAAGTTGCGGGCGGCAAAGTTGTATTGTTCGACGACGATGCAATCCGGGAGGTCTATAGCGCTTCCGGAGGTCTGCCACGCATGATCAACAATATTTGCGACATAACCCTGATGATCGGCTGCGCCGCAAACGCTTCCCGAATCGACCGACCCATGGTCTTGCAGGCGGTCGAGGACGGCATCGCAGCGAGCGGCGGCACACCGCCGCTCGACTCCTGAGTTCGTATCAGTTCCGATAGATGTGGTAAATAAAATTCTTGCCGGCCGGGATACGGGAAATATCGAATCGCCATATAATGCCCTCCTCGGTGACAGGGTAGACCGACGGCGTACCGAGTGTGGTCGGCATTACATCCAGATTTAGATGCGGTGACGCCAACCGGATCATAATCTTTAAATCCTGCGCCAGACGCGTTCCGGTATTGCTGACCTGCAGCACGTAACGGTTTGGCGTGGGGTAATCGGAAGAAACCCGTAAATGGCCCCATACCCTATAAAAATCCAGCACCTCGACGGCGTGCGCCGTCCAAACGCGACAACGTCGAATGCGCGCAAACAATTCTTCCAACGCCTGCAATCGCGCGTTATCGATTTGCTCGGCGGGAAGACTTAGATGAAACAACCCGCCGGCCTGATGGGCCGAATCGAACCATTGGAACAACGACGTCGAATCGTCCCGCCCGACCTCAACCGGTGCATCGGGTAACTCCCATAATTCATGCGCCCGCACGAATATCGGTATCCGGCGATACGTCCGCAAAAGCCTGGGTAATCCATGCGC
>PXCX01000158.1 GCA_003565195.1 PVC group bacterium
ATCATGTTGTGAGCCAGCAAACCTTCCGTGACGATATCCCGTACCGTCATGCGCGGATTAAGCGATGCCGCTGGATCCTGAAAGATCATCTGCAGTCGCGGACTGAAGCGGCGCCGTTCGTGCGGTTTCAGGCTGGCCATATCGCGATTTTCAAACCGGATATGGCCGGCATGAACCGGTTCGAGTCCAACCAGTGCACGGCCAAGCGTGGTTTTGCCGCAACCCGATTCGCCGACCAGACCCAGCGTTTCGCCGGGTCTGATACGTAGCGAAACATCGTCAACCGCGCGCACGTAACCGCTGACCCGCGAAAAAATACCGCGTCGGATCGGGAACCAGACCTTTAACCGGTCGATGGCGAGCAGGTGATCTTGGCCTTTATAGTTTTGGGTTTTAGTCATTATTTTGGTTCCCGTAAAAAACAGGCTGCCTGGCGGCCATTGCCCAGGGCGTACAGTGGCGGTATCGATTGGGCGCAACGCGCCATGGCGTACTGGCAGCGGTCACGGAAACGGCAGCCTTCCGGATAATCTAAAGGCGAAGGTACCTGTCCCGGAATTGTCGGCAGCCGGCGGGTTTCCGCGGGCGCCAAGGCCGGCATCGAACGCAGTAAACCCTCGGTATAGGGATGTCCCGGCTTGCCGAAAACGTTCCGAAGATCGCCCGATTCAACGATGCGGGCAGCATACATGACCAGTACCCGATCGCACATTTCCCAGATTACGCCCATATCATGGGTAATCAGCAGCAAGGCCGTATCGCGGCTGCGTAATTCACGCATCAAGTCGAATATCTGGGCTTGTACCGTTACATCGAGTGCGGTCGTGGGTTCATCGGCAATGATCAGTGCCGGCTCAAGCATCAGGGCCATGGCGATCATGACTCGCTGGCGCATGCCGCCGGATAGTTGAAAAGGATACGCATCGATATTGCCCGCCGGATTGGGGATTCCGGTTTTATGAAGCCATTCCAGTGCGATCGTACGCGCCGCCGACCGGGTAAGCGGATGGTGTAAGCGCAGGGTCTCGACCATCTGACGGCCAATCCGGTGCAATGGCGACAACGCCGACATCGGATCCTGGAAGATAACCCCGATCTGGTTGCCGCGTATCTGCCGTAACCGGGGGAGCGGTATCGTCGCCAGGTTTTGGCCGGCGAAATCGATCTCGCCCGCTACAAGACGGCCGGGTGGCGATGGGATCAAGCGCGGGATACTCATGGCAGCGACCGATTTGCCACAGCCGGATTCGCCAACCAAGCCGAGTATTTCACCGCGCCGGATGGTCAGCGAGACATCGTCGACCGCCGTGAGACAACCATCGTCGGTGTCGAAGACGATACTTAAATGACGGATATCAAGTAATGAGGTCGTGCTCCCGTCCGGGGTTCCAGCGGCGGCCGTGGCCGCAACCTGGGAGCGATGCATTTTGATCTTGTCGGATTCTGTGGAGGCGGATGTCATTGTAATTTCTGGTACGGTACGGGATCGAATGCGTTGCGTGCGCCTTCACCAATGAAAACACCGAGCAACATAACGACAAACAGGGCTAGGCCGGGATAAAAAATCAGCCACCATACCCAGCCGTATTGTTGGGCTTGTTGGATCAATTCACCCCAACTGGCAGTCGGCGGCGGCAACCCGAATCCGAGAAAATCCAGCGCGGCCAGCGCGTTAATCGCCCCCACCAGGGCGAACGGGGTGAAGGTAACTACCGGAACCATGGCATTCGGTAAAATATGGCGGAATATCAGGGCGCGATGGGTTAAACCTAAGCCGCGCGCGGCTTCGACGAACGGGCGTCTGCGCAGACGCAGGAATTCAGCGCGCATGTAATAGGATATTCCGATCCAGTTGAATAATCCGTAACAGAACAGCAGTAGCCCGAAACTGCGGCCGAAAAGTGAACCGAGCAGAATCATGACGTAAAGAAAGGGGATGGCGCTCCAGATCTCAATCGATCGCTGGGCCAGCAGATCAAACCGGCCACCAAAATAACCTTGAATCGCACCGATCACGATACCCAGCATGACCGAGACTCCAACCAGTAATAAACCAAAGGTCATCGAGGTGCGCATTCCGTAAATGACGCGCGCCAGAACATCGCGACCGGCGCCGTCGATGCCCATCCAATGACCGCGTATCGGTCTATAGGGCCAGCGGACCTCCTCCTTGTCGTAGTCTACCCGGTGCCGGATGCCGTCGATCACGAAAGTGTTGCTGCCGACCGATGCTTCGAAACGCCGCCGTACATCGGCGCGCATCCGTTCCCGCTGGCCTGGCTCCATCCGTTGCCATAGGTTGGATCGATCCTCGGGCTCGTCTTGGTCGCGATGAAACGTCAAAACCGAGCGCGTTCGATCGGGTGGCAAAGTTTCACGCAAAGTGATGCGTATCAGCGCCGGTACCCGATCGCGCGGCGTGTACGACGGCAGCGACAGATCGACCCGCATTCCGTCAGGATCATCGCTGAGCGTGATCTCGCTCGTGATCAACGGCTGTGCAGTTCGGTTCGCAAAACGCTGTTCCAGTCCAATCGCGATATTGGAAGGGACCGTAAACAGATCATCAAGCGCCAGTCCGACGGGCGATGCGCGATCAAGTTCGAAAAAGGCATCCGCCGCGACCTCTCGTTGAACGATGCCGTCGGCATCAACGCTCAAGGTCGCTACCCTGGGCATGGGCGCCATGATAACCGAGACCGTGTCCGGTATATCGAGTGAATCCGGATCGATCGTTTCGTTGGGTCCATGCGGTATCGGTGCGAACACGACCCGATTATCCGGGTTTGCGTGAAACTCGGGTGTGTTCGCGATCTGTTTATAGTTCGGCCGGGTCATGCGGCCGCTGCCGGTAAAGGTATTTTCGGGATAGAACCGCAAGAACGGGAAATAATGGCGGTCTTCGAAACGCAAATATAGCGGCCGGTTATTGCAGATCAGCTCAGCGCCCAGACTCAGGATGTAAAGAGCGGATAAAATCCAGAGCGACCACCATGCCCGGCGCATCGACCGGAAACGACGCAATCTTTTGCGGGTTAATGGATTAAAATACAAACGTTTCATTGTTTTTGGAAATTAATGCGGGGATCAATCAAAACATAACAGAAATCCGAAAGCACATTGCCCAGCATGCCCAGCACCGAGGTTAACGCCAGAATCGCCATGAATACGGCGTAATCACGGGTAATAATCGCCTCCAAACTCAAACGGCCCATCCCGGGAATTTCGAATATCTGCTCTATGATTACCGAGCCGGCGAACATTAGCGTGATGATATTGCCGAATCCGGTGGCAATCGGAATCAGCGAATTGCGTACCGCGTGCCCCCAGACCGCGCGGGTGGATGTTGCTCCCCGCGCCAGAACCGTGCGTACATAGTCCTGGCGAATCTGTTCCATCAGCGAATTCTTCATCAGAATGGTAAGTACGGCGAAGTTACCCACGATGTAGCACAGAACCGGTAGCAACATGTGGCGTGTCGTATCGATGAAACGACCCCATAGCGACAGCTCGGCGTAATTGTCCGAACGAAACCCGTAGGCCGGCAGCAGATCCCAGTATTGTTCGTTAATACCGGTAAACAGCATTTTCAGCAACATCCCCAATGCAAACGCGGGAAGCGCATAACCGGCGAAAACTATAACGCTCGACAACAGATCAAACGTTTTACCGTGGCGTAACGCTTTGGCAATTCCCAGCGGAATGCAAACCAGATAGGTTAATAAAAAACCCGTGATGCCGAAAATCAAGGAAACCGAAAACCGGCCGCGGATCAGTTCCCAGGCCGTGCGGTTAGGATAACGGTAGGACTCCATCCGCATGCCCATGCGGTCCGTCGACAACCAACGCAAATACCGCACGGCAAACGGTTGGTCGAATCCGAAATGTTTTTCCAGTTGACGCCGGTAATCCTCGCTGATGGCCGCGCTGTCGGCAAAGCCGCCCTCGGCCAGCGTATCCGCGCCACGCATCTGCATCATCATCTGTTCCACCGGTCCGCCGGGTACGAATTGTACCAGCGCGAAACACAACAGCGTAATGCCGATAAACGTCGGGACAATCAACAATAAGCGTCGGATAAAATAACTTAAACGTTCCATGTCGGTTGGCGGTTAATACGCGTTTTCCCGTTTGAACAAGGTGCGTAACAGGATTTTGAAATCGAATGCCGGCGACCAGTGTTCAAGATAATACAAATCGTAACGCACGCGTTCCTCGATGCTGGTGTTGCCGCGCAATCCGTTGACCTGCGCCCAGCCGGTCATGCCCGGCCGCGATACATGACGCCACATATAGCCGCCGATATCCTCACGGAATTGCTGAACGAAGAACGGACGCTCCGGACGCGGTCCAACCAGACTCATGTTGCCCTTGAGAACGTTCCATAATTGTGGAAGTTCGTCGATGTTCCAGCGCCGTAACCAGGCGCCGATCCGCGTGCGGCGCGCATCGTTCGCCACGGCCCAGACCGGACCGGTTTCCGTCTCGGCATCAGGGCGCATGGTACGCAGTTTAATCATGGTAAACGGCCGGCCGTTATGGCCGCAACGTTCCTGCCGGTAAAATACCGGGCTTCCCGATGTGATACGGATCAGCAGTCCCGCCACCGCAATGACCGGCGCAAACACTACCAGTGCCACGGTTGCGCCAAGAATGTCCTCCGCGCGTTTCAAGCAACGCTTCCAAAAACGGTCCAGAGGCCAGCTCCCCATCCCGAGTAACGGTATGTCGCCGATCATCCGCACATCCATGGCGCCGGTTAAAACATGCATGATGTCCGGAACCATGCAGAAGTCTACCAATTGGCGTTCACACATCAAGAGGATTTGTACCAGCCGTGATTGCGGGATCTGGCTGCTGGTGATCGTCAACTGATCGACCGGTTGATTTTCCATCACCGATTCCAGTGCATCGACGGTGCCGCAAATACGATCAGGGGGGATCTCCGATGCGACGTTTTCACCGGTCTCGGCGGTGCAAAAGCCGACTACCTGATATCGTAGACGGGGATCTTGTTCCAGCATTCGCCACAAACGGACCGCGATAGAATTGCAGCCGACAATCAAAACCCGTGTTCGGGTGCCGCTTAGGCGCGCCATCAGGATTTCCAGCCTGAACAAGATGGCCCGTTCGATCAGAATCAAGGTGCCGATCGTAAAAAAAGCAATCACGACCGTCATACGTGAAAAGGGTGGATCGGTACGCAACGCAAATCCCAGGGCGGCCGCCAACAGTATCCCGATGGCGACGCCGCGGATCAGGCGTGGAATTTTCGACGAAAAAAATCCATCCTGGGGACGCGCATAAAGATGTAACTGCTGGAAAATAAACAGAAACATCAAGGTAGCTACGGCCGCCCCCCAGCCGTACAGGGCGTACAGGTTGGGCGGCGGCACCTCATGCATCAGCGGGATCAGACCGCTGTCGAACCGTAACCAGGTTGCCAGCAGGAATCCGCCGAAAACGGCGGACCCGTCGGCGAGCACCGCCACCGTGCTTGCTAGTACATCACTGGTATCCCTCGTTCGCATGGCAACCACTATAACCGATTGCGGCAATGCTCACAAGTACCGTTTCCCAAGGGACGTCGATCACCATTTCTCGTAAGCGACAATTTCAGCGAGCGGTTGACGGTGCTTGGATGCGGGCGGCGTGTCGGCCGGATAGCCCAGGGTTAACAACTCGATGATTACGACCTCGTCCGGAATCCCCAGGATGGTCTTTACCTGATCCTCGTAAAACGAGCCGATCCAGCAGGTGCCCAATCCTTCTTCAACAGCCTGTAATGTCATATGGTCGATAGCGATGGCTAAATCGATCGGGGCGGTGCGTTGGCCGCAACGCATCACGTAATCCGGTTGGGTTGCGCAACAGGCAATCACAACAGGTGCCTTTGCCACAAAAGCCTGGTTGTTGGCCGCCGCCATTAACTGCTGGCGGCGCGCGGCGTCCTGTACCACCACAAAACGCCAGTCCTGCATGTTACGCGCCGAAGGCGCCAGGCGGGCCGCCTCAATCACCGTTTGCAATACCTCCGGCGCCACTGCACGGTCCTGATACGCGCGTACCGAATAACGATTCTTGATGACTTTAAGAACTGCCATGATAAACCTCCTTGACTTTAAGATTGTCTTCTGTTCAACGGATGGCGGTTGCGTCCGCTTGCGACTTAGGCCCTTACGGGCTTGAATTGAAAAATAGATTGTCTACTTTTGAACTAATGCGCATTGGGATCTACTTCGCGGAGCAGTTCCGGACCGTGTTTAGGTGATGCGCGGTCTTTGTAGTTGAGGCGGACGGGCTGGAGTAGCATGCGATTTCCGGTGGTTGTGGCCAAGTCGGCGAGTCGTCCGTCTGCCGCAATGTGATCGCCGATATTCAAGGTTGCGGCCATCTCCATGGACTTGCGTTGACTGCGGGTCACGATCATTTGGATTTCCATGTCGGAACTGGGTTCAACCGCGACGATATTGACGCGCCGCGGCTCTTCCGGCTGATCCTTTTCAATTTCAATAATTTTCAGATAACGGAACGTGTGAACCGCGCCGACGCGGGTTTCTTGAAGGTGCGTTCTGCCATTTTCGTCGGCTCGAACATAGTCCAACGCCAAACGGTTGCCGTTTTGATACCCTTGCGCCATGACTCCCATAGGTGGCAAAATGTATGCCGCCACCACGATGACAATAAAATATAGGCGTGAAATTTGCATAATTATCTTTCGGTTTGGTTGTGGTTGGGTTTTCCGGAAATCCGTGATTCCGGATTGTTTTGCGTTCACCATCACTTCATACATGCTAGCGTTTCTTGGGTGGCATTGTCAATCCAAAGAAAAAGCTTGCAACCATGCGTGGATTTTGTTGTGCTAATGCCATGCATATCATGCAAACAGAGAGTCGCTGGCGGCGGGAACCAATTTTCTATGGTTTGATTGCGGTTGCCGGGATATTAGTTGCCTTGGTTCTAAGCTTTGCGAACGGCTGGTTCGGGCCCTTGAATCAGGATGAAGGCTGGTATTTATTGGCTGCACGACAGGTTTATCGTGGGGGGCTGCCGTATCGGGATTTTGCGTTTACGCAGGGTCCGGTGATGCCGGTGGTGTATGCACCGCTGACCCCCATGATCGATGCGTGGGGCTTGGCCTTTGCGCGGGCGGCAACGATCGCTTTGGGTTGGCTGACGGCTATTACGGGCGCGATGCTGGCGGGTCGGCTGGTGCCGCAGTCATCGCGTTGGCCGGCTGTTTGCATGGCTTGGATTCTTATCAGTGTTAATGTGTATCACAGTTATTTTACGTCGATTGTGAAAACGTATGCAGTCGCCGGTCTTTTTTTGACCGCGGGTTTTTATCTTTTGTTTATGTTTCGGGATCGACCGTCGCGCGCTGCGCTGATGGGGGCTGCCGCAGCCTTTGTTTTGGCAGCCGGCACCCGGGTTTCGTTGGCGGTTGTGGGGCCGATCATTTTGCTTGGATTGTGGAGGTTAAGGCATGCGTGGCCCCGTGCTTGGTGGTGGTTTGGCCTGAGCGGAGGGTTGGCGGCTTTGATCGTTTTCGGTCCGCTGGCGCTGTTGGCGCCGGAAGGGTTTTGGTTCGGGATGGTCCAATATCATGCCGGCCGGTCGCCGGGCAGCATATTGGAAGTGCTGGCTTTGAAAGCGGGGTTCGTTTCCCGTGTGTTCCAGGGGTATTATGTGCTGGCGGTTTTGGGCATAATCTTGCTGGTTAATCGCATCGACAGGGGCGCTGTTCGGTTTATCAATATCGAATCGGATCTCAGTGCGGCGCGGGTCATGTTGCGCCGGGCTGCCGGAATCGCCTTGGCGACGGTCACGGCGATTCATTTTCTTTCGCCGTTTCCTTACGACGATTATCAGGTCGTGATTTATGCGCCGTTGTGTGCGTTG
>PXCX01000043.1 GCA_003565195.1 PVC group bacterium
CACCTGCCGTAACGACGGGTGATGGCGGTTTCGATCCGTTGTGCCATCGCTTGCACGTTGACCGAGGTGCGGCCGCAGGTCGGACATGAGATAACCCGCGGCGCTGGTGCGCGCAGTCCGAGTGATCGCAGAATATCCAGGCCGACCTTGACTTCATGCCATGGTGCCGCCGTCAGTGAAACCCGAATCGTATCGCCGATGCCTTCCGCCAATAAAACACCCAGCGCCACCGATGATTGTACCGCGCCGGTCAGACGGGTGCCCGCTTCCGTCACGCCGAGATGCAACGGGTAATCGGTCTGGCGGCTCAGCAAACGGTATGCTTTTACCGTTCGAAGGGTATCCGATGCCTTGACGGAAATCTTTATGGCGTCGAATTTTGCGGCTTCCAGTAGGCGTACATGCTGTAGCGCGCTTTCAACCAGAGCGTCAGCGGTCGGCGCACCGTGACGGGCAAGAATCTCTTTTTCCAAAGAACCGCTGTTGACACCGATGCGGATCGGCGCGCCGTGGTCGCGGGCGGCGCGCGCCAGTTCGCGTACCTTGGCGGCGCTGCCGATGTTGCCGGGATTGATGCGTAATCCGTGGACACCGGCCGCGAGCGCGGCCAGGGCCAGTTTGTGATCAAAATGAATATCGGCCACCAGCGGCAGACGGCAACGGGTACGATATATTCGTAATGTCTCAGCCGCCGCCATATCCGGCACGGCCAGGCGCACCACATCCGCGCCGCAGGTTTCCAACCGCCGGATTTGGCGCAGGGTCGCGCTTGTATCGCGCGTATCGGTCTTGGTCATCGTCTGGACCGAAATCGGTGCATCGCCGCCGATTTTAAGGCGACCCATCGTAATCGTGCGGGTTGGTCGCCTCGCGGCGGTGACGGTTGCCGCCGCGTGCCTGAGTGGATGGCAACCTTTCAAGGATACTCCCCGCGTTCTTCCGTTTCGTTCACGCTCGTGTTTTGTTCGCTTCGCCATAGACGCGGAATGAATTGAGTGACATCGCGGAAGGTAAGCAACAACATCAGGGCGATTAACAAAACGGCGAAGATATGAAGCAATGCGTGCAGCACGCGCGGATGGACGCGTCGGCGCGTGATCAGTTCGAACAAGGCGAACATGATATGGCCGCCGTCCAGAATCGGAATGGGCAGCAGGTTGATGATAGCCAGATTGATATTCAGAAAGCGCGTGAACGTCAGGGCGCTCATCAGACCGGCGCTGACCTGTAGCCATAACATCGTCAGGACAGTGACCGGACCGCCGACGCCGCGCGTGGCTTCGCGCCTTTCCGTTCGCCGGAATAAAGCGCTGAGCAAACGGAAAACCGGCGCCGCATCGTTGCGTAATTGGGTCAGGGGACGCGGAACCCCTTCTTCGGCGAATTCGATCCCGATCAGCGGGCGTCCCAGAACAGGATCCATTTTTGGGGCGACTGCTATGTCGAAAATATCTTCTTTGCGTCGGACGGTTAAGTTTACTTTCTGGTCTTCGCGTTCATTAATCAGGGTGATCATGTGGAGCGGGCTTCCCAACGGGATGCCGTCCAGCGCCAGAATCTGATCGTTTCTCAGGATTCCGGCGGATTCAGCCGGCGAATCAGTTTTTACCGAGCGGACCACGCACAGACCGCCGGGGTACAAACCGGGGATCATTTGAATATCGAAATCCTTTTTTTCGGTCGGCAACGTTACTTGTTGTGGCGCTTTGTCGCCGCGTTGGATGGTCAGCAAGGGTTCTTGCGATAAAGCTGCGATTTGGATGAATCCGGTCCAGCTCGATACCCGTTCGCCGTTGACACTCAGAATGCGGTCGGCGGCACGGATGCCGGCATTGTAGGCTTCGCTGTTTTCGTCCACCATGCCGATGACTACGCCTTCGCCGGGCGGATCGGCCGCGGGTGCCGCGCCGTAAAATGTCCATGCCAGCCAAGCCAGCAACAAGGCCAAAATGACATTGCCCGCCGCGCCCGCCAGTGAGACGACAATCCGTTTCCAGGTCGCTACCGGCGGTAACGGTTCCGAACGCTCGCCGCTGTTTTCCTGGTCCGTCTGCTGTTCGCGTCGTTCCGCCGAGGGCGGTTCCATCTGGGGTAAGGCGACATAGCCACCGAAAGGTATCGCGGAAATCTTATAGGTAATTCCCTTGCGTTTGGTCTGCCAAAGCGAGGGTCCGAATCCGATTGAAAACACATCCACCACCATCCCGCATAGGCGCGCGGAAATATAATGACCGAATTCATGAACCAGAATCGTTAATCCCAGCAGCAGAAAAGCGCCGACAATACTCAAGATGATAATCAGAATGGTCGATATAGATTCCATACGTTCTTTTCCGGCCGGCTAGTCGCGGTCGTTGTTCAAGATCATGGCAGGCATTGTCGTGAACCGGTTAGCCGGTTATGCCGGCGCCGATTACCGCATCGCGGCCGCTTCGATACGCGCCCATTGATCCATTTCCAAGATGGCATCCAAGCCGGGGCGAGGGATTGTGTCGTGTCGTTCCATAACGCGTTCCACTATACGCCAAATACCCGCAAAAGGCAAGTCGCCTTCGAGAAAACGCCGGACCGCTACCTCGTTGGCGGCGTTGAGTACGGCCGGCAACGTGCCGCCCCGGCTCGCTGCCGTGCGGGCAAGTTGCAAACACGGAAATCGCTGCGTATCAGGCGGCTCAAAATGCAATGCCGCAGCCCGGGCAAGATCCAGCGCCGGCAAACCGCCGTTCAGCCGGTCGGGCCATGTTAAGGCATACTGGATGGCGTAACGCATGTCCGGAGGACTCAATTGCGCCAACAGGTTGCCGTCCACGAACTCGACCAGTGAATGCACCAGGCTTTCGGGGTGTAACAGAACGGTAATCCGGTCGACGGAAACACCGAACAACCAGCGGGCTTCCATGATCTCAAGGCCCTTATTCATCAGTGTCGCGGAATCAATACTGATTTTACGGCCCATACGCCAGCGCGGATGATTTAGCGCTTCTGCGATGGTCACCTTCTCGAAGTCGATATCCGGCCGGCACGCGAAGGGACCGCCGGATGCGGTCAGTAAAAGCCGTCGGATCGAGTCCGGGGGTGTTCCCTGTAAACATTGGAAGAGTGCGTTGTGTTCGCTGTCGACCGGCAGAATGGGGGCGTCTGCCTGCCGGGCCGCGTTCATCACCAGTTCGCCGGCCGCCACCAGGACTTCCTTGGTTGCCAGCGCGATGCGGCATCCGTGACGGATCGCTTCCAGCACCGGCACCAGACCGGTGACACCGTTGACGGCGCAAACCAGCATATCGGCTGCCTGGGCATTGATCAATTCAACGCAGGCATTCGCACCACGGAAAACACGTACGCCGTCCCGTTTGGTAACCGCCGCCTTGTGTGGCGCCGTAATCGCCAGATGCGATACCCCGTAGGCGGTCGCCTGCTCGAACAAACGGTCGATGTTGGTTTCCGCCGCCAAACCGACGACTTCGAATCGGCCCGGCAACGAGGAGATACCCCGTAACGTATTTTCCCCGATCGAACCGGTGCTGCCCAGGATAATGATCCGTTGCGCCGCCCCCGATCCGTCGCGTACCAACGGACAAGTTAACGCGGATGGTATTCGCTTGGTCGTCTTCACTGTATGATTGCAATTAGTATACTGTCCGACAATTCCGCGGAAACAACCCGGAAAGCATTGTCATTCCTCGCCAAGCTCCGGATGGTGTCTGCGGTCTGCAGTCTGTCTTCCGCAGTCTCACTTTCTGCCCCTTGTCGGCGGCAGATGGATGCAGTGACCGTTTGCGGCTTCGGCCGCTTCCATCCAGGATTCCGACAGGGTGGGGTGGGCATGGATCGTGTGGGCCAATTCGGTCACCGTCAATTCAGCACGAATGGCGACCGTCGCTTCGGCGATCAATTCGGTGGCGTGCGGACCCACGGAATGCGCGCCCAGTAATTGGCCGGTCTCGGCGTCAGCGATCCATTTGACGAAACCGGTGGTGTCGCCCAGCGCCATGGCTTTGCCCAGCGCCATGAACGGGAAGCGTCCGGATGTCACCCTACGTTCCTGCTCCCCGGCCGCCAGCTCTCCCATTCCGACCGCACCGGCTTCCGGGGTCGTGAAAATACAGGCAGGTACCAGTGTCTCCAGACGGGCACGTTCTTTGCCGAACCAATTGTCGACGATACGCAACGCCTGACTGGTGGCGGCATGTGCCAGTTGGGGGCCACCGTTGACGTCGCCGGCGGCGGCAATCGATGCCGTACGCGTCAGCCCCCAGGCATCGACCGGAATATATCCGCGTTCATCAAGCGCCAAACCGGCTTTTTCCAATGCCAATCCCTCCGTGACCGCAATCCGGCCGACCGCGGACAACAACAGTTCCGCGCTTACGGTATCGTCGCCGCAACGGCCGCTTACTTTTTTGTCGTCGGCTTCGATATCTTGCAGCGCCTGTCCCGTCAGAATCCGGATTCCGAGATTTTTGGTCATCGCATCGCGCACGGTACGGCGTACATCGGTATCCAGCGTTGTCAGAATATCATCCAACAATTCGACGATGGTTACCTTGACGCCCAGACGGGCGGCCATGCAGGCGAATTCGCAACCGATAATGCCGCCGCCGAGTACAATCAATGATTTGGGTAAATGGTCGATATCCAGAAATCCGCGACTGTCAACCACCCGCGCATGATCCGGCAGAAATCCCGGTCGTGCCGGGGCGCTTCCGGTGGCGATCAAAACCCGTTTGGCCACGACGACCTGTTCAATGCCGTCCGAGGTTTGCACGGCGATATGTTGACGGTCCCGGAACCGTGCGGTCCCCGTAAGGTGATCAATCTTGTTTCCCTTGAGCAACCCCTTGATGCCTTTGCGCAAACCGGCTACCACCGTGTTTTTGAGCGCGACCATTTTCCCGTAATCGACCGTCGGTTTACCGTGTTGAATCCCGTAATCGGCGGACTCCATGGCCGACGCGTAGCGGTCGGCCGCCGAAATCAGGGTTTTGGTGGGAATACATCCCCAGTTCAGACAGGTTCCACCCAGTTCTTCCCGTTCGATGATGACGACCCGCGCGCCGTGTTGTGCCGCGCGGATAGCCGCCGGATAACCGGCGGGACCGGCGCCGATAACTACGAGGTCAACGTTTTCCATAATTCCATATCCTCCAGGTTGTCTTTGACGGCATTAATGAACCGTGCACCGACGGATCCGTCGATGATGCGGTGATCGCTTGAAACCGTCATTTTCATCATTGAGCGTACCACGATCTTCCCGTCGCGAACGACGGCCTTCGGCTGCGTCGAGGCGACCGCCAGAATGGCGCCTTCGCCCGGATTAATGATCGCCGCAAAATTCTCCACATTCATCATGCCCATGTTGGAGACGGTGAACGTGCTGCCGCTCATTTCGTCCGGCAACAGTTTGCCGTCGCGTGCCTTGGTCGCCAAACTGACGATCTGCTGTTGTAGTTCCGCAAGACTCAACGTTTCAGCATTACGGATGACCGGGACCACCAGGCCTTCTTCCAGCGCGGTTGCCATGCCAAGATGAACATGACTGTTCCAGATAACCGCATGATCCTGGTAACGGCTGTTGACGCCCGGAAACGCTTCCAGCGCCAAAATGACTGCCTCGAGGATAAATACCGTGACCGTATAGTCTTTGCCCGTTTCCTTGAGCTGACGCCGTAATTGCAGTAATTCGGTCATGTCGGTCTCTACCGTGACGTAAAAATGGGGTGTCGTGGTGAAACTTTCCGTCAGCCGGTCGGCGATGATCGAGCGCATGCGGTTCATCGGTTTGGGACGTTCCGCCATGACGCGCCGGATATCGGCAACCAGAATGCGGCCTCCGTCGCCGCTGCCACGGACGTTCAAAATGTCGATCCCTTCCGCAATTGCCAATACCAGTGCGGCAGGCGTTATCGGGCGCTGATCGTAACCTTGCTCGGAAAGATAGCGGCGAACGTCAGCTTCAACAATACGGCCACCGGGTCCCGTACCGGGAATCGGATCGTAATCGACGGCCGAACGCCTCGCCAATGCACGGGCACGCGGCGAAATCGCTTTCCGTTCCACGGTTGGCACCGGCGCCGGCGCGGTGGCAGGCGCGGATGCCGGACGCGATACGGCCGGCGTTGCGGCGGGCACCGTTGGTTGAGCCGTCGCCGCCGTGGCCTGCGCCGCGGGGGTGCTTGACTCCGGTTTGGCTGTGGCGGGGGAGGGCGCCGCAATCGCAGCCGCCGGTGCGGCCGGTGCCGCCGGCGGCGCATCGGGAACCTTTTCGCCCACTGCGCCGATGTAGCCGACAACCGACATCACAGGCACGGTGTCCCCTTCGCCGACGAATGTTTTCAGTAATGTGCCTTCAAAGAAGCTTTCGACTTCGAGCACGGCTTTATCGGTCTCGATTTCAAAGAGAATGTCTCCTTTATCGATCTTGTCGCCAACGGTTTTATGCCATTTGACGATGGTTGACTCTTCGGCGGTCTGGCCGAGTTTGGGCATTGTAATCGCTTGTGCCATGATGTGGCTCTCCCTTTTTATAATGTCGTGTCGTTCAAGGCGCTGGCCATTGAAACCTGAACGCTTGCCATGATTCAGACCAGTTGTTTGGCGGCGTTGACAATGTCGGTGGCCGTCGGCAGAAAGGCGGCTTCCAGAATATGCGATTGCGGCGCAATCCCGTTCTTGGCACCCACCCGCAACACCGGCGCGTCCAGGTCGTCGAAGGCTTCAGCCATAATCGCCGAGGCGATTTCGCCGGTAAAACTTCCAATATTGATGGCCTGCGATACAACGATACAGCGACCGGTCTTGCGAACCGAGGCCAAAATGGTTTCCATATCAAGCGGCACCAGAGAGCGGATGTCGACGACTTCCACGTCAAGTCGCATCTCGGTCCCGATTATGTCGGCGGCTTTCAGCGCATCCGCGACGGCCGGTCCCCAGGTGACGATCGTCAGATCCTTGCCCGCCCGTTTGACGTCGGCCGTGCCCAAAGGGATGATGCTGTCGCCTTCCGGAACCACCGATTTTTCGCCGTAAAGCAACTGGGATTCGACGAAAAGCACCGGGTTATCGTCGCGAATCGCCGCTTTCAGCATACCTTTGGCGTCGGCAGCGGTTGACGGGTAAGCCACGTACAGACCCGGGATATGGGCAAATATGCTTTCCAGCGTTTGTGAATGCTGGCCGCCGTATCCTTTGCCGCCGCCGACCGAGGCGCGGATGACGAGCGGAATTTTGACGTTGGCCCCGGACATGTAGTGCCATTTGGCCGCCTGATTGCTGATCGCGTCGGAAGCCATCAAGGCAAAATCCATATACATCAGTTCGACAACCGGACGCAGCCCCGACATCGAGGCGCCGACCGCCGTGCTACAGATCGCGGCTTCCGAAATCGGCGCATTGAATACGCGCTGACGGCCAAAGGTTTCCAGCAGATGTTTGGTGGCCTTGAAGGCGCCGCCGTAATCGGCCACGTCTTCACCATAAAAAATCACCCGGTTGTCGCGAATCATTTCCTCAAGCAACGCTTCCTTGATTGCATCGCGGTACGTCAGCATGCCGTCGGCCGTTCGCTTGATCTCCGGCACCGGATTGATCAACTTCGTCTTGGCGTGTTCCTCGGGAACCGTGTCCGCACACGTGTCGGTATACATGAACTTGATCACGTCCGCCGGATCCGGATCGGTCGACGCCGCTGCCGCACGCGCTGCCGCCGCGTTACGGTCGATGACGCGTTGCTGCAACGTCTTCAACGTTTTCGGAGTCAATACCTTGGCATCAAGCAGTTGTTGCGTGTATGTGGCGATCGGATCGACTACACGCCATGCCTCTTCTTCCTCGCGCAG
>PXCX01000076.1 GCA_003565195.1 PVC group bacterium
CACGTCGGTCAGCAGGCGGGCTGCATTGGCCAAACCGCTGACGACGGCCACGTTAACCGTTAGACCGCCGATATTGACGGCGGCCTCCTTTAAGCCCTGCGGGCCGCGCAATGCAAGAAACCGCGGATCCTCCAAATCGGTTCCGGTGAGCAGATAATGTGCCGTCCGTAGAGCGGCTTCCATCACGCCGCCCGAAGCACCGAAGATTTTACCGGCCGTTGCCCGTTCGCCGAATGGGGAATCCGCCGCTTCGGGGGTCAGGGTTCGCGGATCAATGCCGCGCCGCCGCAGTAGCCGTGCCAGTTCGCGCGTCGTCAGGACCGCATCGATGTCGGCATGACCGCCGGATTGCGCCATCTCCGGCCGTTGCGCCTCGAATTTCTTGGCAGTGCAAGGCATGATCGATACCGAGTACAAACGTGCGTGATCAATGCTTTCACGATCTGCAAACCAGCTTTTGATCAGGGCGCCCATCATTTGTTGCGGACTCTTGCAAGTCGACAAATTCGGCAGCATGTCCGGGTAAAATTGTTCGACGTACTTGATCCAGCCCGGCGAACAACTGGTCATCATCGGTAATACACCGCCGTTGCTGATGCGATGCGCCAGTTCTGAGGCTTCCTCCATGATCGTCAGGTCGGCGGTAAAACCGGTGTCGAAGACCCGGTCGAATCCCAACCGGCGTAACGCGGCCGTCATGATGCCGTCGCAATCCGCGCCGGTTTTCAAGCCCATCGATTCGCCGAGGGTGACCGATACGCTGGGAGCGTGTTGTACGATCACGATGCGCTCCGGATCATCCAGCGCGGCTTCCACATCCTTGATACTGTCCTGTTCGCTGAGTGCGGAGGTCGGGCAGGCCATGATACACTGGCCGCAATTGATGCAGGACGACGTATTTAAGCCTACGTCGAACAATGTGCCGACTGTGGTGCTGCCGCCGCGCCCGATGAAATCTATTGCGGATACCTGTTGGATTTCCTCGCAGACACGGACGCAACGGCCGCAGAGGATGCATTTGGCCGGATCGCGGATCAGCGACGGACTGGATACATCCATCGGCCCGGTTTTCTTTTTGCCGCTGAAGCGGCGATCGGTTACGTTGAATTCGGATGCCAGATTTTGTAAATCGCATTGATTGTTACGTACGCAATACAGGCAATCGTCGGGATGATTGGAGAGTAACAGCTCGACGATGGTACGTCGCGCGCGCAACACGCGCGCTGAATGGGGGCTGACTTTCATTCCGTCGGCAACCGGATAGGCGCAACTGGGGGTCAAACCCCGTTGTCCGTCCACCTCGACTACGCATAGTCGGCAGGCGCCGCTGGGCGTTAACTCTTCCATGTGGCACAGCGTGGGTATCCGAATTCCCTGGTCGCGAATAACTTTCAGAAGGGTATCGTTCTCCTGGGCGGAAACCGTTTTCCCGTTAATTTCCAATGATATCATTATGACTCCTTACTGGGCGGTGACGGCATTAAACCGGCATACGGTGACGCATGTGCCGCATCCGATGCATTTGTCTTCGACCACGTAATGCGTTTTGCGGGAGGACCCGACGATGGCGTCGGCGGGACATTTACGCGCGCACAGGGTGCATCCCTTGCACTGGTCGGGATTGATGCTGAAATTTAACAGCGCGGTACAGGCGCCGGCGGGACAGCGCCGTTCAAAGATATGCGCTTCGTATTCATCCCGGAACCAGCGCAACGTACTCAAAACCGGATTGGGCGCCGTCTGGCCCAGACCGCACAAACTGGTGTCGCGAATCACTTCAGCCAGGGAGTCGAGCGTCAAAATACCCTTGAAACGTTCCAGCGCCTGCACGTTGCGCTCGGTTTTAGGCGATGTGGTCAATCCCTCGAGAATTTCCAGCATCCGGCGCGTTCCTTCACGGCACGGAATACATTTGCCGCAACTTTCACGCCGGATAAAGTCCATGAAAAACTTGGCCACATCGACCATGCAATTGCGATCGTCCATAACTACCAGACCGCCCGAACCCATGATTGCGCCTACGGTTTTAAGCGATTCGTAATCGATCGGGATATCAAGATGCTGCGCCGGAATGCAGCCACCGGACGGGCCGCCGATCTGGACAGCCTTGAAGGTGCGGTCTTCCGGTGTGCCGCCGCCCATCTGTTCTACGATGGCACGCAACGGTGTTCCCATCACAATCTCGACTAGACCGGTGCGGCGGACCTTGCCCGACAGCGCAAAGACTTTGGTGCCTTTGCTGTCTTGGGAGCCGGCGGCGGCAAACCATTCCCAGCCATTGGCCACGATGGCCGGTACGTTGGCCAGCGTCTCGACATTATTGATGATGCTGGGTGTGCCGAATACACCGCTTTCAGCAGGGAAGGGAGGGCGTGGGCGGGGCATCCCCCGTTTGCCTTCAATGCTGTGGATCAAGGCGGTTTCTTCACCGCAAACAAAAGCCCCGGCGCCCTTCTTGATGATGACCTCGACGTTTACGCCGCTGTTGAGAATGTTGTCGCCGATCAGGCCATACGCCGCGGCTTGATCGATCGCCGTTTGTAACCGCTGGATGGCCAGCGGATATTCGGCCCGGATATAGACGATGGCCTTGCCGGCGCCGATCGCGTAGGAAGCCAGCACCAGACCCTCAATCAAGCGGTGTGGATCGCCTTCGATGACCGCGCGGTCCATGAATGCACCGGGATCGCCTTCATCCGCATTGCAGATCATGTATTTATCCGCTGCGCTCTGTTGCAGGGCAATCCGCCATTTACGTCCGGTCGGGAACCCGCCACCGCCGCGGCCGCGCAGGCCGCTGAGCTCGATTATCTCGCATACCTCCGTCGAAGGCATTTCCCGGACTGCGCGCGCCAGCGCATGATAGCCGCCACCGGCCAGATAGGCATCAATGCTGCCCGGATCGATAATGCCGCAGTTGGCCAGTACCCAGCGCGTTTGCGGCGCGAAAAAAGGATGCTCCTCAAACAAGGGAATATCCGGCCAGGGCTGCGCATCCGAAGCGCGATACTGCCATGCAGGCGGCCGCGACGTCGGTTGGCCTGATAGGGCGGCGTTTACGATGGCGACCGCCTCCGCCGCGTCGCCAACGCAATCCCAGGCGCGCCGCGAAGTTCCCGGTATGGCTACCTCAAGCAATGGCTCGGCCGTGCATAAGCCGATACAACCCACTTCCACAACATTCACTTCGCCCGATCGGACCAGCGCCAGATTGCGAATTGCGTCCAGTACCCGTCCCGCGCCTGCACCCAAACCACATGTTCCGGCGCCGATGTACAGGCACGGTTGTTCATTGCCGCTGGACGGTTGGGCAAGACGCCCGAGCGCCGCGCGCAAAGACGCACCGGCGTCGGCGAATAACGCCGGATCGGGTTTTGCGCGACCTGAAAAGGATGCTTTATGCGAGGCGGCAGCCTCAGGCAAGCTGTTCATCATGGACTCCTTTCGCGGCTTTCCGCAGATCATTCAACAAAGTACGTACTTTTTCCGGGGTTAGGGCAGCGTGAAATTCGCCATTAATGCTGATCACCGGCGCCAGACCGCAGGCACCGATGCAGGACACGACTTCCAGACTGAACAACCCGTCACGCGTCGTGGCACCCGCTTTGATGCCCAGCTCAAACTGGAGCGCTTCCAGGACGGCGGCCGATCCCTTGACATGACAGGCCGTGCCGCGACAGACTTGGATATGGTTGCGACCCATCTTGTGAAAACGAAACTGGTTGTAGAAGGTCGCCACGCCGTACACCTTGACCGGCGGTAATCCCAGGCGCGCGGCAATCGCTGTCATGGCTGATTGCGACAAATAACCCTCGCTTTCCTGGATCTCCTGAAGCAGCGGAATTAACGCATCCCGTTTGGCGTGCGGAACGCGATCCAGCACATCGGTTACAGTTTTTAGAGCCATTGTTTTCTTTCTCCTTTAAGCACGTGAAAAAAAGGCGGCGGTTTCCAGCGAAATACTAAAATCCATGGTCTCAACAAATACTCCCACCGGCACGTGCAGGGTGACCGGCGCAAAGTTCACGATTCCACGTATACCGCCGCGAACCAGCATGTCCGTTACCGCCTGGGCTTCCGCCGCCGGAACGGTCAGAATTGCCATCCGAATGCCATGAGATGGACATAAGTGGTTCAACTTGAGAACGTTATGACACGGGCAACCGTTGATCAAACGACCTGTCTTGGCCGGATCGATGTCGAAGGTCAGCGTAATCCGCAAGTTGGGATGACGACCGACAAAGTAAGCGAATACAGCGCGCCCAAGATTGCCGAGACCGATCAACGCTACGTGTTGGGGGGCGGGCGCATCCAGGAAACACGAAATGGACTTGAGCAAATCAGTCACGTGATATCCCCGGCTTGAGCTTCCACTGCCGGAAATAGCCATCAGATCGCGGCGTACCTGAGCCGCCGAAGTGCGGGTTGCCGTGGCGATATCATGCGAAAACAGATAACGACCGCCGCTGGCTTGAACGTGGAGCAGAAAACGCCGATACAAACTCAACCGCCGAACTGACCGTTCTGAAACATTGACCGACATACTCGAGGCGCGCTCCGCGTGAATGATTTCACGGTGTGAAAAAAATAACGATGACAATAATAATGGATTTGAGGTGGATGTCAAGTGGAAACGAAAAGATAACTTTTTGTCAAGTGTGAACAGTGAAAGCTTTGACAGGAATGCTTGCGTTTTGCGGTTGATTTGCTAATCTTTACGTGTCGGATACATTCCGTTGGTGCGATGCCTTTTCTTTTGACGATAATGATCTGATCAAGGGGTTTACATGAATATTCTCGTTACGGCCGGACCGACGCGCGAGGCCATCGATCCGGTTCGTTTTATCGCCAACCGTTCATCCGGTAAAATGGGTTACACTACGGCGGCCGCGGCGGCGGCACGCGGCCATAAGGTCCGTCTGGTATCCGGACCGGTTTGTTTGCCGGCGCCTGACGGGGTGACGATGAGACAGGTGATATCCGCCGACGACATGTTGCGTGCGGTACGGACGCATTTAGAATGGTGCGATGTCCTGGTGATGGCGGCGGCGGTCGCCGATTGGCGACCTGCGGATATGGCAAACGCCAAGATCAAGAAAACTGGTCGGCGCATGATTCTGGAATTGGTGCCGACACCGGATATTCTGCGGCATATTGCGCCTTACAAACAGCATCGTTTGTTTGTTGGGTTTGCCGCCGAGACTTCGACGGTCGTTGCCTACGCCGCCGCCAAGTTGGCGGCAAAAAATCTTGATTATATAGTTGCCAACGATGTCTCGCAGCCGGATGCCGGTTTTGAGGTCGATACCAATCGGGCCGTGCTTTTGGGCGCCGATGGTTGTCGCGAAGAATGGCCGTTAATGTCGAAACGCGATATGGCCGAACGACTGCTTGACGTCATTGAGACCGCCGTGCCGCAAACCCGCGGGCAGGGGGAAGTGCCAGCTTGACTGAAACTGTTCAGTTGTGCCACTGAACAAACAACGAATCAATAGCTATTCACGGGCGGGCCAGTTGGGAGGCAGAGTGGTCAGAACCACTTTCCAGCGTTCGATTGCCAGGCGTAATGCGGCTGCACGGTGCGAAATACTGTTTTTGACCGAATCACCCAGTTCCGCCATGGTTTGGGTGTAGTTTTCAGGGATGAACAATGGATCGTAACCGAACCCGTGCTTGCCGCGGGGTTCGGCGGCAATATGACCGTCGCATACGCCTTCCACGATCTGGGCCTTGCCGCTGGGCGAAGATAATGCCAAAACGCATAGAAACCGGGCTGTCCGTTGGTTGCAACCTTTGAGTGCCTGCCGTAATTTGCGGTTATTGGCTTGATCATCGCAAGGTTCGCCGGCATAACGGGCCGAATGAACGCCGGGCGCCCCATCCAGCGCTTCCACTTCAAGACCGGAATCGTCGGCCAAACACCAGCGACGGGTCGCGATCGCGGTAATAACAGCCTTCTTAATGGCGTTACCGGCAAAGCTGGTTGCGTCTTCATCGATCGCTGGAATGCCGGTCGAAAGCATAGAAAGGTCAGTGCAACGGATACCGCTGTCGGCCAAAAGCGTCTCGAACTCCGCACGTTTACCGGCATTACGTGTGGCAATGATCAATTCCATGTTACCCGCGCAGGCTGGTGCTCGGGGCGGGACTCGAACCCGCACAGCCTTGCGGCCATTAGGCCCTCAACCTAACGCGTATGCCAATTTCGCCACCCGAGCAATTCAAAGCGTGGTAGTATAACGGGGATACCGCAAAAAAACAAGGCTCTAAATCAGCCGGCCGTCGAGCCCGCATCGAACACTGATGCTTCCGATCAGTAAAAGCAATCCGAGTGTCAGCGGCCAATGCAGTTTTTCGGCGCGGTGTTCGACGACCTGCTTTTCGGTAACCGTTGTTTCCATGGCATCAATCGCCGCCATGGCCTGTTCCAAACCTTCGGCATCATCAGCATGGAAATATCGGCCGCCTTTGGTGTCCGCTATCCGTTGCAGCAAGTCGGTGTCCAGGCCGACGAACATCCGTAGGATCACGGTGCGTCCGTCCGGTTGGTGTTGCAAGAACGGTACCTTGTCGTCGCTGCCGACCGCGATCGTGTAAACCCGGATCCCCATGCTTTTGGCAAGCTGAATGGCGTCGTCCGGTTCCACAATCCCGAAATTCGATTCGCCGTCGCTCAGAAAAACCACAATGCGTGATACGATCTCCGTGTTTTCCAAGCGCGCGCAGGCTAGCGCCAAGGCATCGCCGATCGCCGTCATCTGTTCTTCGGGACGTCGCAGGTAACCGGCGTGATCGTATTCGCTGCCGGGGATATGTACGTCGTCGATCATACGTTGCAACAACTCGTGATCAAAAGTCAAGGGAACACGCGAAACAGCATAACCGCCAAACGTAATCAATCCGATGGCATCATGCGGACGTCGCCGCACGAACTCGGAGAAGGACTTCTTGGCGATGTCCAGACGAGTAGACCCGGGAGTCGCGTGAATGGTTTCCGGCGAAGCAAAATCCAAACCGGCCATCGAGCCGGAGACATCCACGACCATTTGAATGGCGATGGCTTCGCTTCTTTCCGTAACCCGGATGTCCCGCGTCTGGGGACCCGCCATCGCAACCATCAGCAGGGCGATTCCCGTCAGAAAAACGATGCGCGCGATATCGGTAGCAAGATGCCGCAAGGATCGCGGTAATCGCGGTAGATTGCCGGTGGGCGGATAGACGGCGCCGTTGCCCTGGCCATGCCTGAAAACAAACCAGAACGCTCCCGGCAGGACGATCAGTATCCACAAATAAGATGGTTCAGTCAGTTGCCACATCATCAGCGCTTTCCGGTTTGGCGGTTTCGATGCATTCTCGAGCCGTGTGCACGGTGTGATCAACGCTTTCAATGTCCGGTTGATGTCCGGCATACTTCATGGCTTCGGCATACTTTAACAACGTTGTGACCGATGCGACCCATGCCGGGTTGAAACGGGAATCGTTACGGATGGCATGCAGGAATTCGCGGGTGGTTTTTTTGGTGGCGGGAATCCGGTGTGAGCGCTCGATAAAACGGCGTAGAATCAAAGTCAGTTCCGCATAAAAGTCAGACCAACGTGCTTCATCCGGAAGATGTCTTTTAAGCAACTCATCAAGTTCAGTCTCGGCTTGTTCGCGCGGGGACGGGGATGCCGTCGGAACCCGTTTGTGGCGTTGGATCCAGAATGTCACCGCCACCAGGATCAGCAC
>PXCX01000239.1 GCA_003565195.1 PVC group bacterium
CGCAGGGATACAGATCGCCATTGTATTCGACCACGAAATACTGTCGGCAATCGCGGCCCATATGACAAATATTGCGCGCACCATCAACCAGGTACGCCAGAATCGAATCGAACAAGCGGATCGATACCCGGCGGGTATCCGCCGGGTACCAGACATCGAACAAGCCGCACAGGAAATCGCCCCAGGCCATACCGTCAACGGCAAACGGTTGCAAGCGCCCGTTTTCATCAAATTCAACGCAGGGAATATATTGATGGTACAGGGATCCGTGATCGCACAGGTAATGATATACCCGCGACGCCTGGCCAACATTTGCGGATGACACCAAGGCCAGCACATTGAAATCGGCGCCCGCCTCGCGCAGACACTGGATACCGCACATGACATCAGCATGCGAACCGCCGCCGTTCAAACGTGGTCGCGAGGGATCGTGCAACTCGGGCGGACCATCCAAACTGACACCCAAAAGAAAGTTGTACTGCTTGAAAAAGCGTGCCATTGGCGGTGTAATCAAGGTGGCGTTAGTTTGCAGTCCGTTGGCCACCACGGCACCCGACCGGCCGTAACGCGACTGTAACTCGGTAACCCGTTTAAAAAAGTCCAAACCCATCAGCGTCGGCTCCCCACCCTGCCAGCCAAAGGCATACTGCGGCATGGCAAGCGCCATGAACTTACTAATCATGGTTTCCAGCACCGCGTCTGTCATGCGATGCACCTTGCGATCGGGATAAAGTCTCGAACGGTCCAGATAAAAACAATACCGGCAGCGCAGATTACAATCGGCCGATGCCGGTTTGATCAACAGGGAGAACGGGGACTGGATCACAAGGTCGTTTTTCATGCTATCCTCGCGCGGTTATGGTTCGGCCCAGCGTTCAACCGCCTCATCCTTTAGCCAGCCCGGCAAGCGATCGCAAAGCACAGCCGGTTCGAGTTTGGCAGCACGGCATTGATTTAACGGCACCCAATCGAACGAGAGATGCGGTTCGGCGGCTTGCAACACGTCGCCGTTTTGCAGGTCATGAATCTGCATTTCAAATACCAGATTAATCTCCCAGTGACGATCGCCTTTCTGGACAAAGGTATGCTGAACGGCCCCTAAAAATCGTTTGACCTGCGCCGTTAAGCCCAGTTCCTCCTGGATTTCGCGACCCAAGGCAGTCCGCGCGGTTTCGCCGAATTCCAGATGTCCGCCGGGCAAGTAGACCAGCGGATCGTTAAGGGTTCGGCAAACCAGCAGCCGGTTTCTATGAATCATAGCCCCTCGAACCAGAATCTCGATATGTTTTTGCGACATATTCAGTAAACTCCTTCCTTTTCATGACCTCAGCCGCCAAAAACAGGGAACCGGCGATCACGACAATCCCTCGCTGTTCACGCGCCCAAACCGTGGCTGCCTCAAGCGCCTTTTCCAATGACGCCGCCGATACTTCCCAGTCCTCTCCCAATTGACGGGCAGCTTGCGCCAACTGATGGGGATCGAGCGACCGTTCGACGGAAAACGGCACCGTCCAGCATCGCCGTACGCGTCGCTTGAAACAACGTAGCATAGCACGGTAATCCTTGTCATCGCAAATCCCGGTCACGAGCGCTACCGGTTGTTTTTTCCATCTTTCACTCACAGATCGCATCAACGCGGCTACCGCATCGGGATTATGCGCACCATCCAAAATAACGGGTGGATCGTCACCAATCCGTTGCAATCGCGCGGGCCAACTGACACGGCTCAAGCCGGCTGTCATGGTTTTAGCATCAAGCGACACGCCGCTGACACGGCCAAACATTTCGAGGGCGGCCACGGCCGTTGCCATGTTTTCCAACTGATAGCCTCCGGTCAAGGCAGGTTTGAAGACGCCGTAATCCATCAGGCTGCCAGCAAGGGTTATCCGGCCCTCCGGATCGCCATGACGTCCACGAACCGGCTGTACGGATACGGTTTGCTCGGCGGCAATCAGCGGTGCCTGCCGTTCAGCAGAAATCCGATCGATCACCGCGCGTGTCGCAGCAGGCATGGCGCCGCAAACAACAGGCCGTTGGGGCTTGATAATCCCCGCCTTCTCGGCAGCCACGGTAGCCAGATCGGTTCCCAGCCATTGTGAATGATCAAGGCCAATCCGGGTTATCACGGACAGGATCGGAGTCAACACATTGGTCGCATCCAAACGGCCACCCAGACCGGTTTCGATCACCGCAATCCGGACAGCTTGTTGTTTGAAATACAGAAACGCAAGAGCGGTACTGAACTCAAAGAAGGTTGCCGGCCTGCCTCCGGGCACGGCGGCTGCCGCGCGATCGGCTTTTTCGACGCATTCGATCAGGGGACCCAGTTGATCGTCGGATATGGGAATGCCGGCAATTTGGATGCGTTCATTGAAACGCAGCAAATGCGGCGACGTATAAAGCGCCGGGCGCACACCGCGAACACGCAATACCGCCTCGATCATGGCACAGACTGATCCCTTGCCGTTCGTACCGGCGACATGAATCGCCGCCAGCGCATGGTGCGGGTTGTCGAGCTGTTGCATCAGGCGGTGCACCGGTTCAAGATCATACTTGATCCCGGTAATGCGGCGGCGATACATGTGTTGCAGCGCCTGGGCCAAACGATCGGACGAAAACTTATGTTCTGGTGATGGCATCGGTTAAGCGGATATCAGAGCGGCGGCGATCAATGATCATAAAGACCCTTAAACCCGATAAAACGGTAGAAACGGATATGGTGCGCGCGGAACGGACCGCGATAAACCGTAAATTCCGTCGGTTCGGGATCGATCGCCTCGAACAGATGGAGATAGCGCGCGGCATTCCGGCCATAGCGGTCGTGATCAATGAAAACGGCATCCCAGCCGCGGTGCTCGGCGGCATCGAACCATAACCGGTACTGATCCTTACGCCGGCTGAGCGAGGTTATCACAAGGGTGTCAGGCAAATAAACCCCGATCTGACTCGTGGTATAAAACCGGTGACAAAACAAAAACGTGCGCTCGGGATCGGGCTGCTTTTCGTGAATGCGAACGGTTTCAGCAGCGATTTCTTCCCATCCGTAGAGATCATTACTGATATCGATCTTGGGATCGTAAGGCGGCATGGCGGGCAGCCGGTCAATCCGCCGGGATAAATGTTGGGACAGGTTAAATGCCGCCTGGTAAATGCGGGGTATCACGGGGAACAACAAGACCGTGTACACCAGAACAACGCCTGCCCCGGACGTGACGACCGCCGCCTTCCAGGCCCGGCGCCAGCGCAACGATACCGGCGCACGCAGTCCGCGATCAAGAACCACCCCCAACAACAAAGCGCCCGCCCACCAACCGACAAACGGCCAATGCGGCAAAATTTTACCAAAACTCCCGGTCACACCGAAGAACAGGAATACGGGCAGACTGGTAAACACCAGAAACCGGTCACCGTCATGCTGGGGAGCAGCACGCCATACCGTCCAGGCGGCCGCCGGCAACAACAGCATCAAGACCGGACCGGCCAAGGCCAGTTGTCCGCCAACGGCTTCCAGCATGTTCGTCAGCTTGAACTCGCCGTCCCCGCCGCCGTGCGCGATTTGGAAAGCATAGGATATCCAGTCATGCCGCGCATTCCAAATGATATTCGGCAAAAAAACCAGTAACCCGGTCATTCCCGCCAGATAAGCATGCGGCCGGAATATCCAGTGCCGGTATTTGGGTGTGGCCACCACGAAAAGCGCGAGACAGGCAGGCAGCAGGACGCCGTGATATTTACTCATTAAAGCCAAGCCAAACATCAGTCCGGTCATCAGCCAGGGACGATACGAGGTCCGGTGTAAAGCGGTCCAGGCAGCCAACAGGGTAGCCACCCAGAATAAATTTAACCACGCATCAGGCAACAGGGCGGGCGCCAGAACATGAAAGCCGGGCATTAGATTAAGCGCGATCACCGCCCAAAAAGCCGCCTGCTCACGGTATCTCATCGCCAGCGCAAGTTTACGCAGCAAGACCATGGCGATCGCGGAACAGAGAACCGGACCAAGCCGAATCCAGAACTGATGATGGCCGAAAGGCCGGGTCAACAATCCAAAGACGGCTACCATCGGCGGGTGATCGAAGTAGCCCCAGGCAGGACGCCTGGCATACATCACGTAATGCGATTCATCCACCCCTAATCCCAACACAGCGCCGATGATTAATCGGCCAAGCGTCAGCAACAGGATCAGGCCGAGCGTACGTCGGCGGATGGATCGACTGTCGTTGGAGGCGGTCCGGTTTTCAGGCACGGATGAGATGTCCATAAAATTCCTTCCAATCGGTGAAAGACGGTTGATGCCAAAAGTGCGCCCGAGGCGCCGATCAGCGAACCAGCCAGGCAATCCAACGGAAAATGTACGCCGACATAGACGCGTCCCACAGCAATTCCGGTTGCTATCAACAACAGCCAGAGCCGTAACGCGCGACGCCGTTGCCCGGCATATACCAACATGAAAAAGGCCGTCATCGAATGGCCGGACGGGAAAGCGAAAAGATGCGGCGGATCGGCTTCCAGTACACGTAGCAGCGGTCCATCCGCGTCGCGGGGCTCTTCTCTGAAAACAATCGTCGGGCGCGGACGATCGATGACGCGCTTGAGATAATCATTGACCGCCACGGTCATCACCAAAAACAACATCAACACCAGCAGATGGCGAACCAGCCAACGCCGCCCCTCGGTCGCCAACAAGGTCAAAGTCAACAAACCGACGGTCCAACCACCCATCGCCGATAAGCCCGCAAGGACATCATCAAGCACAGAATGTTGAATCGTGTGGTTAATCAGAAAAAAAAGCCGGTGATCCAGTGATATAAGCAATGACAACATTAGTTTACCAAGCGGTGGCCGGTCCCGCACTAATTGGTGCGCGGCCCCGGACGGGTGATCAAACGGACCGTCAACGGGATAGTGGTGCGCAGTTCGCCATCGATCGAAATTACCACGCGATGGGGTCCGGTTTTTTGGAAACGCAAATTTTGCATCATGATAATAATATTGTTTGAAAGATAGCGCGTCTCCGGCGGAAACACGACGGTACTCTTGCCTTTGATCGGTTTAATCACCGGCTCATCATCCGGATTGAAAAACTCGGTTTGCACTGTATGCATCCCGGCTTCCGAGCGCTCAAAGACAAAGCGCAAAGCAATAAAACACTGCGGATGATGACTCGGCAGTTGCCTGAATTGAATGGTGTCAAACGCTCCCAAAATACACAGTTTCCCCTGGTAATCGGTCGCCGAGTCGCAAATGACGCTGACAAGAAGTTGCATGACGGTTTTCCTTAGCCTGACGCTCAAGGCGGAGAGATACTCTCTAAAGAAATCCATTATGCAACATTTAATCAAGAAAAACAAGTTTTACGCAACGCCAGCGGCGAAACATCACCGCGGTGACGGATGACGCGGCGTGGGTGATAGGTATTGCGGACTACGAACGAACGGGCGATTGCAGATAGATGGGGCGCAGCGGCGCCGACGCCATGCCGTGACGCTGGCGGTACAGCGCAATGCGGCCGAGAATTTCCGGTGCCGGCGCGGCGGGCGACTGGAGCACGGTTCCCGGTAAAAGCGCGCGTTCCGCCGGCGTTGCCAGTCGTTCCCAGTCCGCACTGGTCCATATCGCGGCCTCGGAATCGGATTGCCGCAACCATTCAGCGCGCGACACGATAACCGGCGCCTGTTCCGCGCTGTGCAAACCAACCGGTGACGGATAGCGAACCATCCATACGCTATCGCGCCGTGCGTCGCCCACCACGACCACCGGCATGGCGGCGGTGGCCAGTGCCGCCACGTTATCGACGGCGGCCACAGCCATTGCCAATGAACTGCCGACGCCCGTCACCGGCACGTTCCCCGGCAAGGCCCATAGACGGGCGGCGGCCAGCGATACACGTAATCCGGTATAATTTCCGGGGCCCAACCCGACCACCAGTTCCTTGATGGCCGCCGGCGCAACACCGGAACGATCAAGTAGTTCCCGCCAGATATCGAACAACGGGTCGGCGCCACGCCGGACAGCAGTCCAGCATTGCCGTGCATGCACCGTGTCCCCGGTCATCAAGGCCAGACCGGCGCGGTTGGAGGATTGATCAATCGCCAAAATCATGGATGTTTCCATTGTTATATCCGGCGATGATCGAGCGCCGGAATCCGTTGACGGACGTCCAACAAGTGTTGGTAGCTGAGCGAGGCAGTCAACCATTGTTCCTGATCATCGGCACACGCCATCACATCGCCCCACGGTCCTACCACCATGCTGTGGCCATAGCTGGCGACACCGGTCGCCGGATTAATCCCGCATTGATTGGGCGCCACCACGAAACATTGATCCTCGATTGCACGGGCACGCACCAGGATTTCCCAATGATCGCGCCCGGTGTGTTGGGTGAAATTGGCCGGAATCATAAGACAACATGCGCCTTGCGCAACATAATCTCGATAAAGTTCGGGGAACCGGACATCGTAGCAAATCGATAAGCCCGTCGGCCAACCCTCGATATCGGCCATGACCGGCTTGCTTCCAGCCCGGTAAACGTCGCTTTCCCGGATAAAACGCTGATCGGGAAGCCGGGCCTCGAACAGATGAATTTTCCGGTATGTTGCCGCAATTTGGCCACAGCGATCGAGCAACACGGAAGTATTGTAAACATCCGCGCCGGCCCGCTCCAGGATACTGCCCACCAGAATCCATACCGCGCGCCGGCGCGCCCAGGCGGAAAAAAAACGCACGACCGATCCGGTCAACGGTTCGGCGGCTATCCGCAGATCGTCATCAGAGCCGCGCACCGTAACCACCTCCGGCAACGCCAGCAAATCGGCC
This sequence comes from PVC group bacterium, assembly GCA_003565195.1. GTDB lineage: Bacteria > Verrucomicrobiota > Kiritimatiellia > CAIKKV01 > PXCX01 > PXCX01. The sequence goes on from PXCX01000239.1 coordinate 6,817, forward strand.
GCCGGCGCTCGCATCAACCAATCCTCCAGACGCGCAAGGTTATTTCGCGGTCGGGGACCGGCGCAAAACTGCAACACAGCCACGTTCAATCCGGGTCGGGACGCACGGGTTCCTTGAATTGGGGAAACTCCAGCGCTATCGTCCGGCATGCTCACGGCAGCATTACTTGCGCTCGTCGATCGGTAAATAGGAACGAGTGTCGGCACCACAATAAATCTGGCGGGGACGCGCAATCTTGAAGTTGTCACCATGCACCATTTCCCGCCATTGCGCCAGCCAACCGGGTACCCGGCCGATGGCAAACAAGACGGTGAACATGTTGTAGGGTATCCCGATCGCTTTGAGAATCAAGCCGGAATAGAAGTCCAGATTGGGGTAAAGATTGCGTTCCAGGAAATAGTCGTCATGCATGGCAATATCTTCCAGGCGTATGGCAATATCAAGTAGCGGATCGGAAACACCGGGCTTTTTCAACAGTTTATGGCACGCATCTTTCAAGATTTTGGCGCGCGGATCATAACTCTTGTAAACGCGGTGTCCAAATCCCATCAGGCGCTCATTGGATCCCTTTTGCTTGGCGCGCTCGACAAAATCGCGTCCATCGCCCCCGCTCGCGCGTATGTGTTCAAGCATTGTAATCACTTCCATGTTGGCGCCGCCATGACGCGCCCCCCATAACGCCGAGATCCCGGCCGATATCACCGAGTAAATGTTCGAAAGACTGGAACCGGCCATTCGTACCGTGGCCGCACTGCAATTTTGTTCATGATCCGCGTGAAGAATCAGAATCAATTCCACGGCGCGTACGATATCGGCATCGAGCTGGTAGTTTTTTACCGGCGAAGAAAACATCATATTCAGAAAATTCTCGATATACCGAAGTTTACATGACGGATACACAACCG
>PXCX01000137.1 GCA_003565195.1 PVC group bacterium
ATACGGATCGGCGCCCAACGCCACGGGGTGACGCTCCAAGCCGTCGATAGCGCGGGAACGTTCGACGCCGAACGTTGCGTCGAAGCCTCCAAAGCCGGTAAATCGGGACAAATCCTGACCCGCATCGTTTTCCGTCCCCACACACTTTCACGCCGGATGACCCTCCGATTCCGGATTCAATAACCGTATCCGTTCGCGCCGCGAGCGAAGTGTACCGTCTTCTCGAGGTTCCGGACAATCTGGCGTTATGAATAAAGGCTTAAACGCTAGTTTTCGGGGGATTCAGAGCGGTGGGCCCGGCTGGACTCGAACCAGCGACCAGAGGATTATGAGTCCCCTGCTCTGACCAACTGAGCTACGGGCCCGCGAAAGGCTTTCTTTTTTACCAGATAATCGCCATTACGGCAAGTCTGGATGTCGGCCGGCGATCTGTTGACGCAGCCATTGGAGCAAGTTATCGCGTGAATCGGCGATCCCGTTCAACTGTGCGTCATAGGCTTCCTGCAACCAATATCCGATTTCCGGTCCCGGCGGCAGTCCGAGTTCCAGAATATCCGTGCCGCGGATCCAGCGTTCAGGTAACGATACCTGGTTGGCCAATTCGTGTTGTATCGTTTCGATGATTTTTTGAATGTCGTCTTTCTTATGACTGGCCAGACAGTCCAGACGATGGAGTTCCAGTTCGATCGGGAATTCCGGCTGCGCCATCCAGCGGCGCAAGCGCGCCGGCCGCATTTGCGGGACATCAGCGAAGCGCATGTGTCCGCGAATACAGGAAACAATGATTTCCCGATCGCGGTTGGCAAACCTTAAACGGCGCAGGATTGCATCGGCCATATCTGCGCCAACTCCCGCGTGACGGTCGAACCGGATACGGCCTTCGATTTGCGCGGCAGTCGGCGGTTTCCCGATATCGTGCAGCCAAACGGCCCAAGCCAATCGCAGATCGTCGCTTTGCATAGTGTTCAGCATGATTCTGGTATGCGTCCAGACATCGCCTTCCGGATGAAATTGTGGCGGTTGTTCAACGCCCTTCATGGCGCTGACTTCCGGCAGGATTGCATCCAGTAATCCGGATTGATCGAGCAAGTCCACACCGTCACCGGCCCTGGGAGCTTCAAGTAGCAGGCGGGTTAACTCGATACGTATACGATCGGCGCTGACACTGGTTATGCAGGGCGCGTATTGCTTGATGGCATCGGCCGTCGCCGGTTCAATCGCGAATTGTAACGTGGCGGCAAACCGGATGGCGCGCAAAAGACGCAAATAATCTTCCTCAAACCGTTTTTGGGGATCGCCGACGGTACGGATCAGGTGTCGCGCAATATCGTCGCGGCCACCGACATAGTCCAGGATCGTTTCGGTAACCGGATCCATTAACATCGCATTGACGGTAAAATCGCGCCGCATGGCATCCGCGCGCGCATCACTGAAGGAGACGCGCTGCGGATGTCGGCCGTCTACCGTTCCGTGATCTTCGCGAAACGTGGCTATTTCCACGAAACGTTTACCGCTATCCGGTACCAGGATCACGCCAAAGGCGCGGCCGACGGCATGACCGCCGGGGAAAAGCGCAAGAACTTGATCGGGAAGCGCGTTTGTGGCAATATCGTAATCTTTCGGTTCCCTTTGCAGAAGCATATCGCGCACACAGCCGCCGACCCAGTAAGCCTCGAAGCCCGCGTCCCGCAATTTAAGGACTAATTCCAACGCTCCGGCGCGGGCTTCATTCATGGCTTGGATTCCTGCGCGTTCGTATCGGCGGCAAAGTTGTTCACGGCAATTTCCAGCACCGTATCACTGCCGGCATGGACCAGACGCCAGATATGCCACGGCGCATAATCGAGTTCGCCTGAAGCATCGCTTATCTCGGCAGCCACCGGGGTTTCCGTCCATTGCCAGCCGGCCGGCAGCATGTCCTTCAAATCCTCGTTTTCCATGCCAGTCCGGCGATGGGCGAGAAGGTCGCGCATGATCATTCGCGCCTGTTCCAGGCGGTATGCCTTGTGTTCGGCACGAATCATTACCGAACGGCTATGCAGCGCAACCAGGCCGACCACGCTCAACAACCCGACAGCCACCAGGACTTCGAGAAAACTGAACCCGGCACGCCGGGTAGGTTGCGGGGTATCGCGATCGTTTGCCCGATCGGCGCCGTCAACGGTCGTCAGCAAGAGTAATTCCTCCTCCGTTCTTCGTGGCGGGTTGACTATACGGCTATCAATCCGGAGGCCGCGCGGGGATTTCAGCGTTCAAAGCTGCGAGCTGGACAGCTCGGCGTTCTCGCCGGTTCCTCCGGGTTCGCCATCGGCGCCGTAGGAAATGATTTCGTAAGGTTCCCCCCGGCGTCCCGGCACCAGGTAAATGTACGGTTGCCCCCAGGGATCTTGCGGAACATTCGGGCTCAGCAGGTAGCCGCCTTCCGGATAACGGTTCGGGAGCGGTGGCCGTTCCGGCCGGCGTACCAGCGCTTCAAGTCCTTGTTCCGGCGTGGGTATCCGTCCATTGTCAGCCCGGTACATTTCAATGGCCGTCTGCAGGTTTTTGATGTCGGCACTCGCCCTGGCAACCCGGCCTTCACCCGTACGGCCGGCAATATTGATGCCCACCACCGCGGCCAGAATCATCATGATCGAAACCGCCACCAGAATCTCCAGCAGCGTGAATCCTGCTTGTTGTATGTTCCTTGTGTTCATCGAGTGGTATTATAACGGATAGGCTGTACCGGGGTCAACTGCGGAAAGCGACACGGCACGAATTTGCGTCTTGAATAATTGGTGAACCCGCGCTATCGTTAAGTGCTTGTGCAATCAATCAAGGAATCCATAATGCTATCTATCATGTTGAAATCTAAACTACACGGTGCGCGTGTAACCGGTGCGACGCTGGATTACGAAGGTAGCCTGACAATTGATCGGAACCTGATGGATCAGGCCGGCTTACTGGCTTACGAAAAGATTCTGGTGGCCAACATGGAAAACGCGAACCGTTTTGAAACCTATGTCATTGAAGGCAAACCCGGATCGTGCGAAATATGTCTTAACGGCGCCACAGCCCGCTTGGGTACGATTGGCGATCGTCTGATAATTTTTTCTTTCTGTATTCTATCAGAGCGGGAAGCGCGCCAGCATAATCCGCTGGTTCTGCGCCTGGACGAACGCAATCAACCGGAAAAACCGGTGACCAACTGATCAATCCGTGTCCGCAGTATCCGCCGGTTTGTCATTAATAATTTTGCGCATGGCCTCTATCGCCCGCTGAATGACTTCCGCTTCCCAGCGTATTTCCTGGAATTGTTTTTCTGCTTTTTCAGCACGACGGTTGGCGCGTTCAATATCGGAACGCAGTCTCTCGACAACCCCATCTTGAACGTAGAGTTTGCGCTGGGCATCCGCTAGTAATTCCCGCATTTGGATAACCCGCACCCCTTGATCGGCCGGCGAACTATCCAGATCCGTCAAATCCATCCCTTGCGGAATGGGGACATCAACCGGAGATCCGCAATCGGTGCATGGAATCGTCAAGCCGGCGCCACGGTAATCGATGACCATACTTTTACTGCATTGGGGACATTCGAAGAGAATATCGGTATCCCGGATATCGAGATCCTCGTTTTCGTTGTCTTCAGCGGTTGAGCCGGCAGGATCCGGCGGCATATCTTTCCGATCGTCTTCTGTACTCATGATGGGTGCCTCCCTATGGGACATATTATAAGCACATTATATTCCCGAGGGCAAGCAGCAATTCTTTGTTACTGCGATTCATTCACGAACGCACCGGCCCGAACAGTAATTGCATCAGCTCGTTGCCGGCCAGCCGGCCAAGCGTGCCGCGACGGGCGGCGCTTTCGCCATAGGTTTCGACCGTATCGGGTTCGCGGTCGCAAAACCGGATGGCGACCGGCACCGGATCGCGTGTATGTTTACCGAGTTTGACCGGAACATAGTGATCGGGCAAGACGATTGCTTGGACGGCAGGACCGACTGCATCCAGCACCGGTTGCACGATACGGGCATCAAATTGTTCTATAGTTGCGATTTTCAGGTTCAGATCGCATGCATGCGAGACCTCATCGATCGCTTCAACATGCAGGTAGACGAAATCGTGATTGTCGAGCGCATTCACGGCCGCCTCGGCTTTGCCCTCGTAATTGGTGTCGATATATCCGGTAGCCCCCTCAACTGGAATGACATCCATTCCCAGGCAACGGCCCAGTCCGACAATCACATCGACCGCCGAAATCACAGCACCGCGTATTCCAAATTTATCTTCGAGCGGTTGAATTGCCCCGGCTCGGCCGCCGCTCCAGGGCCAAACACCGTTTACCGGGGTACGATTACGGTTGTTAAGCGGCAACCGGCTCAACACCGACGGTGCCTCAACCATGATCCGTTGCAAACATTCGGCGGTCGCTTCCGCTTCCGGAACGGCGGCCTGCGGATAAAAACCGGCAATGATATCGCCTTGGTGGTCATCCGGTTTTTCGGTGACGACACGCGGAGAGAAGGTCGGTCCGCGCAGGATCAAAAGATTACGGTAACTGACCCCGGCATGGAAACGTACGGTATCGTTGCCGAACCGGTCATTCAAGGCCGCGATACATGTTTCGGCATCCTGCGTCGAAGGGTGGCCGGCCGAAAAATCGCTTAAAACACCTTCCCTACTGCTGATTAAATTCAGCCGAAATGCAACGTCATCCGGTTGCAAGGCAATCCCACGACCGGCCGCTTCCAAAGGACCGCGGCCCCCGTATTCCCGTTTCAAATCGCAACCCAGAACCGACATATTGGCCACTTCGCTGCCAGTCGGGAAACCGTCCGGCAACGAAACAAATTCACCGCAACAACCTTCCCTGGCAATCCGATCCATACCGGGTGTGTGAGCGTATTCCAACGGTGTCAAGCCGTTCAGTTCCGGCAACGGATGATCGGCCATACCATCGGCAAGAAAGAGCACGGTTTTGCTGGGCTGGATTGTCGATCTCATGGCGCGTTACTTTGCCAGAATCGGCGCATTTCGTCAATCACAGAGTGACGTGTGGCGGTTGTCAACCAAAGATCCATGTGGTAAGGTTACGCTTGAATGATGCCTTTAAAGAAATGGAGTGATCCACCAACAGCCGATCCCGAACGCGTTGCCGCCATGGCACACGCCTTGGATGTGCCGCGCGCCGTAGCGGCCGTGCTTTTATGTCGCGGGATCGATGAAACGGCCGCAGCCGCCTTTCTCGATCCGCGACTGGCCAACCTGAGTGATCCGTTCCGGCTGCCGGACATGCAAACCGCGGTCGATCATTTGTGGCAAGCCATTGATGCTGGCGAACGGATCACCGTTTTCGGGGATTATGATGCCGACGGCATCACCGCTGCCGCCCTTGCGGGCCGCGTATTGACGGCGCTTGGAGGGATCGTCGCCATCCATTTGCCCCATCGCGGCGAGGAAGGATATGGTCTGAGCCTGCCCTCATTGCGACGCTGTTTACGCGATACCCGGCCGGATTTGCTGCTAACGGTTGACTGCGGCAGTTGCAGTGCGGCCGCCGTGCAAGCGGCGCGTCGCACCGGTGTCGCCACGGTGGTGACGGATCATCATATCATGATCGAATCGCCTGCCCCCGATGCGCTTGCAGTGGTTAATCCGCAACGGTCGGATTGGGCCGGATCGCCGGATGCAACCGTTCTGGCGGGCGTTGGTATCGCCTTTAAACTGTGCCATGCACTGGTCAAACAGGGACGCCAACACGGCAGAGTGCCCGCCCTCGAGATCGATTTACGTGATTATCTTGAGCTGGTTGCGTTGGGAACCGTGGCCGATGTGGTCCCTTTAACGGGTGAAAACCGGATTCTGGTTGCTGCCGGTATCGAGCAAATCAATCGTCGACCCGGTCTGGCGGTCAGCGCCCTGATGACGGTGGCTGGAACACGCAACCCGGTCACCAGTCACCAAATCGCTTTCGCGCTGGCGCCCCGGTTGAATGCTGCCGGACGGCTGGGCGACGCCCGAACCGCCCTGAATTTGTTGATGGCTGACGATTGGGCCACGGCGATACGGCTGGCTGGCGACTTGGACAAGATCAACCAGCAACGGCGTGGCTTGGTGGAAACCTTGATGACCGCGGCAGAAACCCGGATTACGGCCTTGCGGCAAACCAGCGAACCGTTTGGCATCGTGATCGGCGACAGCGACTGGCATCTGGGTGTCGTCGGCATCGTTGCCTCGCGGATCGTACAACGCTATAACCGGCCGACGGTCGTGGTCTCTTTTGACAAGGACGGACACGGCCGCGGGTCAGCGCGCAGTATCGACGCATTTCACCTGCTTGACGGCCTCAAATCATGTGCCGACAGTCTGCTAACATTCGGCGGACACGCGCTGGCAGCCGGTCTTTCGGTCCACGCCGACGCGTTTGATACGTTTCGCCATCGTTTCAACCAAGCCGGCGCCGCGCTTCTGGCGGGGCGCGATCTGAGACCGCAGCTAACCATCGACGAATGGTTGACACCCTGTGAAATCAATCCCGAACTTATTGCGGCATTGAACCGGCTGGCGCCGTTCGGTGAAGGTAATCCACAACCGGTGCTGGGATTGCGCACGCTTCGGCTGCGTGGTCGGCCACGCCCCATCGGGGACGGCAAACATCTCAAAATGATGCTCGAATGCGGAGCAACTGCGGTCGATACCGTCGGATTCAACCTTGGTGGCCGAAAGGTTCCAGCCACTACCCTGGATATTGCTTTCAGACCCGTGCTTAACGAGTTTCGCGGAGTAACCAGCCTGCAATTACACCTGCAGGATTTCCGGGCGGCAGGCCTAAATGACGCTTGATACCGCACAGCGGTTCATGAAACTAGAGCCCATCCGCCACCCGGGTGGCCTAGTCCAGTTTTATCCGGTAAAAGAAGCGCGTTGACGGATCCTCATGACGCCAGACCGTGAACGCATCGGTGGCCGAAGCGGGAATGGCGTTGGTCAACAGACTCCAATTCCCGGTAACCAGATTGGTGCGCCCGTCGATCCGGTATTGTTTACCCGGAACACTCAGCCAACTGATGTCCAGGTCATCACCGGTTGGACGCAGCCAAGTCACTTTCAGCAGCGAATCCGGGTCCAGTGGATTGGTGCCCGCCAGGTATTCATGCAGGTTGATAAAGCCGTCGCGGTCGGGGTCCCCATCCGGATCGGCTGCTGTTCGATCACCGAAATACGTAACCTCCCACCAGTCCGGCATCTCGTCCTCGTCGCTGTCGCCCCGCAAATCGGTGACCAGCAGGCTGACCGCCCCGCTGCTTTCCAATCGCCAGTCGTCGGCTGTCGCGGCGGTGACGCCGCTAAAATCGCTGCCCGCGCCACCGTCGATAATGACTTGCCACAACGGGATCACGTCGTCCGGCTTGATCAGTTCCACGATGGCGGAGCCGGTCACATCCCCCGGGGTCATGATTAGGGACAACAACTCATTCTCCTCGATATGGCAGACGTAGACCGCGTCATCGAATCTGATCAGGTCGCTGAAGGTCAGCGTACCGACCTGCACGCCGCCTGCACGGGGACGATTCGGCCGGCCAGGGTAGCCGGCGCCCGGATTTCGCCATCGCCGCGTAGCTCGGCCCGGGATCCCAGAATGAAGGCGCCGGCCTCGATGACCCCGCCGCCGAAGTCGAGGATGCCGCCATCCATCTGGAGCGTGGAAGCGGACAGCGAGGATCCCGCCACCGACA
>PXCX01000093.1 GCA_003565195.1 PVC group bacterium
AAGCGTTCGAGGATGAAGATCACGTGGCCGGGTTTCCCGATGCCTTCGAAACCTATAGCCGTTTCGATGCCATCATCCTTGATAGCCGGGTGGTCGCCCTGTTAAACGATGAAGCGTTGGACGCCCTGCGGCATTTTGTTGCGGTCCGCGGCGGCGGATTACTTTGTCTCGGACCGTTCCAGGGGTTGGAGGACCCGTTGTACGACCTGCTGCCGGTGGCCGATGTGCGCGCCGAACGGTCGGCCGGCCGACCCTATCTTACCCCGGATACCGATGTGCTCTTCCCGATACGACGCGCCGCGGCCTTAAGCGCGCCGCCCGGTCCTTTCCTGCCATCCGATTCACCGCATTATGTGATTACGGAAATGAAACGCGGTGCCCGATCGGCGATGAACCTGGGCGCGGATGAAACTCCCGTTCTGGCCGTGCAACGTTACGGTAGCGGCCGTTCCGCCTACCTTGGCGTTGAACAGACCTGGTCATGGCATCTGGCCAGTCAGGCCGACGCCGAACGGCATCGCGTCTTTTGGTCGCATCTGCTGGCCTGGCTAGGATCGACCGGTAAACCGCGATTGCGTCTGCCGCTCGACGGCGCCCGCCTGGATCTTGATCAGCCGGCCCGGCTGACCGCCGAAATCCTGGGTTCTGACTTTCTGCCGGCGTCGGAAGCCGATGTCCGAGCCGCGATTAGAGCACCGGACGGCAAGTTGACCGAACGGACATTAGCTCCCGGCAGCGAGACGCCCGGAGAATTCGACGATCTGTATACGCCAACGCTTGCCGGTGAACATCGGGTCGATGTACGAGTACGTCTTCCGGACGGGGAAACACTTGAAGAGGACGCTTATTTTCTGGCGGCGCCCGGTGGAATCGAAATGCAGAACGTCGAGAAACGCGAGGATCTGCTGCGCGATATTGCCCGTATCAGTGGCGGCGACTATCGTGCCTATAACCGGATCGAGCCCGGATTCACGCCTGCGGTGTCCGATAGCGTACCGCTACGGATCGAGACGGTGCGCTGGTCCGAATCATGGTTTTTGCTTTTTTTACTGGCGGGTACCGCCGCCGCCGAATGGTATTTAAGGAGAAGAATTGGACTGGTCTAATGGTTTCGCCAACCCGCATCCCGATTATTTCTAACATGCTATCATGAAAACGATACTTTCGAAAACGATGCCGTGCCGATCCCTGCATCCGAAACGTTCGGCCGCCGCGCACGCAGCGGCATTTGCAATGGCCGGCCTTTTCCTGACGGCTGGTTTGGCTGCCGATCAACCGTTGCAGGATCGGGGGGCGGAGCCCGATGTCCCCCTTGCAGACGATGTAACCATGGGAGGCGGCGAACGGCTGGAGGATACGCTCGCCAAATGCTTTGCCGACTTGGAATCGGAGAATCCCGAAACCCGCCGTGCCGCCGTTTTGTTGCTTGGCAAATACGAGGTGCCTGCCGCCCGGGCCGCGCTGATCAATGCCCTGAATGATCCTGAGGCCGCTGTCCGGCGCGCGACCGTGGTCTCGCTGGTTGAAAGCTTTTCTGGATTGATGATGGCCGCGCCCGCGCTGTTGCCGCTGCTGGGCGACGAAGACGTGCATATCCGGCGCATTATTTCAGCGCGCCTACCCGAGCTGGCCGGTCGCGGACTGGCCGCCATGCGGACGCCGTCGTCCGACCGGCCGCCGGATATGGTGGAGGCCATTCGGCAAGCCTTCGCCGATCCGGATGAAGCTGTGCGCCACAACATGCTTTCGGCGTACCAACATGTTCAGGCGTTCGTGGATCAGGATGCGGTGTTGCCGTTTCTACAAGAGACCAATCCGGCCTTGCGGGTTCTGGCCTTGCAAACGTTGTGGCGCAGGCGGCCGGTCGAGGCGGTTATTCCAAAGGTATTGTTTCTGGCAGACGATCCTGAACCTGATGTGCGCTTGCAGCTTATCCGCGGCCTGGCAAGGCACCCCATCGATGAAGCCGGGGCGACTTTACTGGCCTTGACCGCTGATCAGCACGCCGCCGTGGCCGGCGAAGCTATCCTGGCAGCCTTACGCGGCGGCGTAATCACCGAACGGCAACCGATCGCTGATTATCTGGCCCGGCCCGATGTGGATCGGGCGCTGGGAACCCGGATCATAGCCACCCTGCCGGGCACGGATGTTGCGGTGGTTCGATTACTGCGCGATACATTGCGTCATCCGGTTGCCGAATTCCAAGCCGCCGCCATTCGGGCACTGGTTCGGCACGCTGACAACGAGCTGGATACCGCCGAGATCATGGCGTTTCTGGATGATCCGGCCCCCGAGATCCGGCGCGCTGCCGGTCGGGCAATTACTCGGAACGGGGTGTTAGACCAGGACAACTTGCTTCAACTGGCCGGGTCAACCTATCCGGATGTCCGCGAGCTGCTCGTGCCGGCCAGCCGACGTCTTGGAGACGAATCGGCTGCCGAATTACTCGACGAGTTGTTGATCGACGAGTTTCCGGCAATCCGCAACGCCGTGATCGGGGAGTTTGCGCAACGCGATTTGAACGGTTGGATAGAAATCACCGGACGCGCCCTGCTCGATGGGGCCGCCGTCGTGCGGAAAACCGCGCGAACCAGCTTAATGCAAAGCCGGCCACCCGAAGCACGATCCTGGATCGAACGCGCCATTGAGCGCATCGGCGATGATGCCGAGCGCGATCAACTCCGTCGTCTGCTGCAATCGCTCGACACGCCGCAGCAACCGCCAAAACCACGAGCCACGCCATGAAAAACATCCTAAAGATATTTTTTGTTCCGGCCATCATGCTTTTTGCCGCCTGGCCGGTCGTCGGATCGGTCGCCGCAGCGGGCGATCCGACGGCGCGGCCGCCCAGGGTCCGAATCGGTCAACTGGTCCAGGGACGCGCCGGCGGCCGGCGCTTGGCGCATGTTTTGCCTTCCCTGCTATCCGCGGTGGCCAGTCGGACCACCTTGCCGGTTGAACCGGAGCCGGTAATAATCGAATCATTCGAGGATCCGTTACTGTTCCGGTTGCCGTTCATCTACGTCAACTTCGCTGATCGCGCCGATTGGAACTTGACGGAGGTCGAAAAGCAACGCTTACGCGAATATCTCGAGCGTGGCGGTTTCGTTTTCATTGATGCCGGCATCACCAGCGAGTTCCTGCGCGGCAATACCATGTTCGGTCAAACCCACAGCTTTCCCGATTGGGAGCCGAGCCCGGAAATCCGCGATGCCTTCAAGACCGTCTTTCCCGAACTCGAATTCCAGACACTGCCCCGATCACACCGGTTGTTCCGCAGTTTCTATCGCGGATTACCTGATCCAGCCAGCCTGCCGGATTCCGTGCGCGATTACGTGATTCACGAAAAATGGCCCGACGGCTCGTATTCGGCGGTCGGCATCAAGGTAGATGGCCGCCTGGCCGTGCTGGCCACGCCTATTATTTCGATCGGATGGGGACGCGATTCTATGGGGCAATGGACCGGCAACATCTCATTCCGTATCCGTGAGGGCGCGGAGGGCCTTGATCAACGGTTGCAGACCGCCTCCTATGGCGGGTTACGATATTAGGCTGCCCGCGAGGATGGGCTCAGGGACATCATATACTGCCAAACCCAAGCGCGCCCGGCATGGGTTCAGGAACCCGACGGCCGCTGGCGTGTGTTCCGCTATTACCGGAGCCGCGAAATCAACGATTATGCCCACACCTATTTCACGCGGCTGGGCATCAATATCCTGGTCTATGTCCTTACCCCGTGATTGGCACTGCTTTAAGGGTTGCCTTGGCCATGCGTGTCTTTGCGGATATTCTCTCGACATAAGGTAAGCTCGCAGCCAATTCCGCTGATCGCCAGCATGACGTATTTTGCGCTCGCGGTGCGAGCAGCGTGAGATTGAATCACGAGAGAATCCGTGGTAGTATACGATTCAGATTTTGCTGTAATCCTGTTAGGAGAGACTTGATATGCAAACGTTTTCGGTAAAGACCAACCGGCGGACTGAGATGATCGCAATTACGTCTGAAGTTACGACGGCGGTTCGGGCATTGGGACGGCGCGCCGGCATGGTCACTGTTTTCGTGCCGCATACCACATCGGGTGTTACTATCAACGAAAACGCCGATCCCGATGTCTGCGCCGATATGGCGATGGCTTTGGAACGACTGGTCCCTTGGAATGCGGGGTACGCGCATGCGGAAGGGAATTCCGCGGCGCATGTCCGGGCCAGCCTGATGGGCGCTTCAATCAACCTTCCGCTGGTCGACGGCCTCCTGCGCATGGGAACGTGGCAGGGCATATATCTTTGTGAATTCGATGGACCACGTACTCGCAACGTTTGGGTGTATTGACTGAAGTTCTGCCGTATAGTCTGGCCCGACATATTTGAAATTTATTTGGTATCGTCCGGACCTTATTCTCAGAACGTCGCCATCTCACAGCAAATTCGCGGAAATGTTTGACCTATCTGCTCAAGGAATCCATGATTAAGCAGCCAATACAGGCGCTGGCCAAGGCATAAGGAGATAGACAAGTATGACGAAGCGAGACATTGTCAAGACACTGCTGGCTAAGAAATTGCCAGAACGGGTTGGCTTGGACGAGCATTTCTGGCCGCACATTATTGACAACGCATGGAAGAATCAGGGAGTATTGCCCAAGACAGACTTCGTGCAGCGGTTCAACTTAGATCTGCGCAACATATCATGGTTCAGCGCACCAGCGCCCCGACCGGAACTGATATCTGTAGTGGAAGCGTCGGATGACTGGATTGTCAAACGCGATGGATGGGGCGCCTCATGCAAGACCTGGAAACACAAGGCGGGCACACCGGAACATGTGGGGTTCACGATCACTTCACCGGAGATATGGAAGCGAGACTTCCGTGAAGCTTTCCTGGCGATTCGCGTTAGGGACCATGTGGATATCGAGTCATTCAAGAAAAACTACGCCACCGCCATGGCCGGCAACGAGTTTGTCACGTACTCGTCGCTGTTTGTTTTTGAAGAACTTCGAAAAGTCATGGGCGACGTCACCATGCTCGAGTCCTTGCTTTTGGAGCCGGAATGGATACATGATTTCTGCTCCCTGGTAACGAGCAAGTACATGGCATACTACGAACTCCTGTTCAGCGAAGTGGGATTGCCGGATGGTCTCCATATCTACGATGATCTAGGCTATACAGCAGCGCCCTTCGCCTCTCCGGCCTGTCATCGCGAGATGGTTCATCCCTATCACAAGAAGCTGTTCGGGATGTTTAAGGATTATAAACTGCCGGTTATCTTGCACACCTGCGGTGATTTCAGGCCGCATTTAGATTGCATTATCGAGTCCGGAGTGGACTGCATTCAGGCTATTGAGGCAAAAACCGGCATGAACGTGGTGAAACTTGCAGAGCAATACAAGGATAAGCTTTGTTTCATGGGCAATATTGACATACGAGAACTGGAGTCCGGAGACCGGGACCGGATCAAGCAGGAATGTCTCGGCAAGCTTAATGCTATGAAGAAACTTCGTGCGCCTTATGTGTGCATGTCGGATCATTCGATCCCGCCATCTGTCACCGTGTCGGACTACGAGTATATGCTGGAACTGTTTTGGGATAACTGTAGCTATTAAAATGGACAAAAACCATCCATGTGATCGTTACGGATTCTTGCGACCCCCCGACACCCGCCACTCGCCAGCGCGGCGATTCTGCGCCGCTGCCAATTGTGCGTGTGATTTGACAGTTGCCGCGAAAATGGTATAATGCCCGGCTGTTTCATGAAGCGGTTGTCTTGAAGACAATTCCCGTACTATCGTTAACGAAGGTGAATATTTTATGCCGAACATCAAAAGTGCCATGAAGAGAGTTCGAACGTCGGAACGTGATCGCCGGCGTAACCAGGCCACTAAAAGCGCCATTCAGAGCGGACGCAAGCATCTGGTTAAGACGATTGCCGCGGATGTGGCGGCGGCCGAAAGCGCGTTTCGCTCGTATTGTTCCGTTCTGGACAAGGCCGTGAAACGCGGAATTGTTGCTCGCAATACGGCCAATCGACGTAAACAGCGGATGGCGCGCAAGTTGAATGGCGCGCGTCAAACCGCCTGAACGGTTGGCTACCAGTATTCCACGATCGCTCTGACCACCTGACGTCCGAGTTCGCGCGAGGCTTCCGGTAATGCGGCCCGGCGTGAGGCCGGGAAATTGCCGTCACTGCGGAATTCCACCCAGCCTTCGACCGGATGTTGGTCGAGGATGGCTGTTTCGTCGTGGTTCCGTACCAAGGTTATCTCGGCAAAAAGAGTCAAACGATGTTCGGTTGCGGTGACCGCGGCATCGCGGTCGTAACGCAAGGGGGTTGTGTCGCTGCTGCTAATCCGCACTTCGACGCGGGCGTCGGCCGTATCGGCATCTCTGATCACAAGCCTACCATCTGATTGAAATCGTTCGATAATCGCGGATCGGGTGGTCGCTTCCAGTTGAGGTTCGCCGCTGTCGTTTTCGACCGAGGCAACGAACACGGACGCGATGCCAGGCGGCAAATGACCTCCGACCCGGTATCCCAGACAGCCGCTCAGCAGCAGCCCTGACAGGCAAAAAAAGGCGGCGAATCCAAGGTAAAACGCACCGCTTTTCCCTGTTCCCGGCTGACGGACCGGAATTATCAATTTCATCAATTGACCTTTTTTTGCAAAGATTCAATGCGTGCACGGACATCGTCGGCCTGATCCATTTCGGGGAAACGCGATAACCATTCCTTGTAAACGATCAAGGCGGCTTGCGGGCGCTCTTGGATACGGTCATAAAAGTCCGCCCGTTTACGCCAAAATTCGATCACGCGCTGTTCGACTTCCTTGGCGTAAACATCTACCTTGTCACGTCCCGGACCGGATGTCCTGGCCTGGTAACGGCGCAAGCGGGCCAGGGTTTCGGTCGCAAGGGCTTCATCATTCGATTGCTTGCGGGATAGCCGGGTCATCGCACGGACTTCACGATAGGCAGCCTCAGCGGCTTGCGGGGTTCCCGGATAACGCTGTTGCAGGTCCGCATAAGTCGTTGCCGCTAATTCGTATGCGCCGTCCTGTTCGTGCAGTTTTCCAATGGTCACCTTGATCGAAGGCGCATGGTCTCCATATGGCGCATTTCGAAGAAGCGTTTCCAGCATAACGCGTGGCGTCTCGACGGGATGCCGACCCAGGAATCCGCTGCCTGCTTTTTCTGCCAGATCCATGGCCAATTCATATTGACGCTCTAAAACCGGAGCAAAGTCAAAACGTCCAAGGTAATGGTCGATCAAGTATTGATATTCGAAAAAAGCGCGCTCATGGCGTTGGCGTTGATCCAGCGATTGCGCCAAACGTAACTGGGCGGTGACGGCTTCGTCAGAGTTGTGCCAGTTTGCCACGACCGCACGGTAGCGCCGTTCTGCAGCTCGCCGCCGGGTCGCTGACAGCAAACGGTCGGCGGTTGCCAGTTCCTTGGCCGCTTCCGCATGGCGTGCGCGGGTCCGCCAACCAGGCTCGCGCCGCTCGATTTTTCGGCCTGCCGCCGGTGTGTCCGGAAAATCATGCGGCACGTCCCATTGGCCCGAGGCCGTCAAGACCCCAAAAAAACCGACAACCGAAATTGCTTTTAATGTCGCTCTCATAAATCCTCATCCTAGCCGGTGGAAACGATTGCGTCAAGCTCAAACGGCGTTTCGGGCGCATATCACTTTATGTTGCATGCAACATAAA
>PXCX01000081.1 GCA_003565195.1 PVC group bacterium
CGTCCTTCCATGACCGCAAGCGCATAGTGGACGTCCGTGAAAACCCGCCATTGCAACGGGGATTGCTTTTGAGTGACGAAAGACCCGGCGAGCCTGCCTTGGTCTACCGGCGCTTCCTCTTTTACCTGGCCCCAAATCTCCATTGCCGATAGCTCGACGGTGATCTCCACCGCCCGGCGAGCAGCGCCAACCACGTCCTGGAATCGCTCTTGTACGTCAAGTCTTATGTCGAGTGCCCGACTCATTTCATGCCCTTGATTGATTTCACCGCGCCGCAATTATCCGGCCACCATCGGTACATGACATAATCGTTGCCGCCGTGGCCATTGTTCGGGTCTCCGAGACGATCCACCTTCTGACAATCCGTCCGATGGATCGTGCATCGCTGAGGGATGACAAGCCGCGGTATTCCTCGCCGCTCCAGGTGCGCGGAAAAAACAATGTCGTCATTCATGGGGGTCTCGTAGCATTCCCGTCGCAGGCTGTCGCCGAAAAAGCTGCTGCGATAGAGTGCGCCGTGTACGCCCGTAACGATATGGCACGGGGTCAGCTTCTTCGGGGCCTCAATTATACGGCTTTCCTTGTAGCGTTTCGAACCTTTCGGGACTACCCGCCCGCGATAGCAGACGACGGAGCCGGGGTTCTGCTCCGCCGCTTCGATCAAGCCTTGCGCCCAGCCGTCACCGTAGCAGACATCATCATCCGCCGTGATAATCGCATCGTGCCCTTCCGCGAGCGCATAAAGCAGTTTGGTTGCCGGGCCAACGTCGGGCACCATTCGGACGTGAACGCCTGTCCCCGCATATTTCGCGAGCACATGCCATGCCTCGTGCATATATTCGCCGGTACGCGCGCAGTATTCCGGGAGATACACATGAACTTGCAAACCCTGGGCAACGAGGGATTCGAGTGCGGGAGCGATTTTACCCACCCTGGAGGGGATCGTCGTCATGGAAATTATCGGTGTCATAAAAACTCCCGGTATCGTTTAACCGCATCGTGCCACTTGGATGGTTCCTTGTCAATAAAAATCTGCTGACGGAGTTTACTTGTTGCGTGGATGACGCGCGTATCTTTCGTCACTCTTTTCCAACAGGCGCGCGTCGCATTCCAGATATGTCCGTCGAGCACGCCCACTTCCGCCTTGATTTTGCCCTCCATTAGCAGATGGATGAAGCTCGTCTGGTGCAGACCGACATGGATTCCGCTCGCGCGCCGGAGCTCGTGCTGGTCGTTGTAGAAATAAACAGCCTTGTCGAGCCAGTCGCGGAAGAGCTTCTTAACGGCGTTCGTCGGCTCAACGAAAACGACACCGCTATTAAACCAACTGTCGGAATCGCGCCTGGTAATCGTGACCTCGCGCTGGAACCCGTTTGCCAATTCGCCCAATACCACGGTATCGATGTCCATGAACACCGTCGGCCGCTCGATTTCCTGCGCCATGTCCGTCCACGTCTTGGCTTTGAGCAGGTTGTTTGCCCACCATGCCTTTAGTCGCGAATCCAGATCGGAAGTCTTGCGGCGCTCGATCCTCAACCGTGCTTTCGGCGCGTTCATGGCAACGGATTTCTCGAACGCCGCGAGGCATCGAGCATAACATTCCGGGGAGTTGTGGTCGCCGCGGCCTCGCCCGTCATTGTCGAAATGGCAAGCAAAAATATCGTATTGAAGACCGTTGCGGTTTATGATTTCGGCGGCAGGTATGTCCAGATTGAAAAAACGGTTGATCTTTTGGCCGTCGCGCTGGAATTGCCGCGAGGCTAGGTCGAGTCGCGGCTTGCCCTTTTCGAGCGTCTGGAGCATATCATCCTCTCGTAATCCTCACTGCCGGTTTTCGTGGTACGCGCATCAAATCGCGCCGTATAGAGTCTGTGAAAATGCGTGCGTCGGCAACGGGGAGACTGTCCTCGGTCGCGTCGAATTTGACGACGGAGCCGGTACGCTGGCGCTCTGCGGACCGGATCATGTTCACGGCCATGCGCAAGGCAATGTTGTCAATGATCGGGGGGACTTCTTCCTCTGCGGAAAAATCCCGGTTGCGGTCGCGGTTGATACCGTCGGTAATCTGAACAAGCCATGACTCGACAAGCGTTTCAAGCTGCGTTTGGGATTCGAGTCCTAACGTCGCGGGGCTGGCCCCTGCAAAGTCAATCACTTTCTTGGCGTCGCTATACATTGCCGCTCCGGGTTAATGGGTGACGGCAGGCAGAGGAGAGAGACCTGCCGCCACCCGTGCGCCATCAATGATTAGCTTTCGTCGGGCACGACAACGGCAACCGCGCCGCGCTCGTCCTCGTACTGCACGTCCGCCTCGACCGTGATATAAAACTCGGTCCGACGATTCTCGGGATCGCGTTTCGGCTCGATCGTGACCTCGTGGAATACGCCCCAGACCATGTTCGCCGGGTTGGCAAACAGCGCCGCCACCCTGAACTCGTTAGTCCGTTCGATCATCGGCGCAACGATGATTTCGATGCCCTTGTATGCCAGTCTAGGCCGGCCGACCTGTGCGGTGTCGCCCAGCGGCGTCCCGCGCTTCCGAAGCACGTTGTGATACGCATTCGCTATTTCCCACTGGACAAACAACTTCATCTGGTCGGGGCTGTCGTAATATTGCTTCGGCAGTTCCAAGAGAACCTTCTCGAACAGGTTCTCGGGCCAGTCCTTGTGGCTCGTGTTCACCGTTTCGATCTTGTTGTCAGCCTTTTCCAGCCAGCCGTCGGTGACGCCAAGAATATTCGGTGCGCTCAAGGATTTGTCGCCCAGGAGCCCGATTTCTTCCAGATCACGCCCGGCCGCCTCGCCGAACAGGTCAACAAGGGTATTCTCGAGCGTGCCGCGCTCGATATTCCGTCTCAACGCCCTGTCATTGATCGCCGTCTTGCCGCGAAGCTCAACCGCGTTCAGCTTGTTCGTCTTGGTGTCCGGCTTGACGGTGGCTTCCGTACCAACGGTGTTCCCGTCTGATTTGATGCCCTTCGTGAGCACCCGCCCGCCAAACCCGATCAGGTCAATGTTCTCCTGCGGCGACATCATCGGCATAAACCTCGCCAGTGAAATGACATTGGTCCGCCGCTGTGCCGCCCGGATGAAACGATCGAATTGCCCCGGTACGAGAGTGCTCTCGCCGAGATCGCTGACGCCGATCGATTTCAGCGCCGCTTGAAGTCCTCTCAATATCTCTTGATTTTCCATTTTCTTCATACTCCCTGTGTTGCTGTTGCTGTTCAAATCCTGCGGCCGAAGCCGTCACGCCTGATTTCGTCACCGTAAACGTCGCGGTCGGGTTCCTCAGCCTTCGCTGCCGTGGTGTTGTCGTCGTCAGGAACGCGCGATTTTTCGGCCTGCGCCTTCTCAACTTTTTCGAGCCGCTCGCTGATTTCGGTTTTTACCGCCTCGACGGTATCGCCGATCTTCTGAGCCTCGATCGCTTTCCCGACGGCATCGGACACCATCTGCCCGATGGCTTCCTGCTGAGCCTCGATCGCGTCCGCGACGCCCGCGTTGATCATTTCGCTAATTTGCTTCTCGTCCATGTCACCTTCTCCGGTTTTATTTTTCCTCGCCACTCCGAACATCCGCCCTAACAAAGACGGTTTTGGCGCCTCTTTCAGCGCATAGAATTTTGCTTTGGGGACTGCCGGTGCGTCTACCACCGAAACGAACGGCGCTATCCAGTCCTCCCCCAGGTCCTTGAGCATCGTGCGTTTGAGCGCCGCCTCGTTTTTCGTTGCTGCCTCGATAGCTTTTCGCTTGACGCCCATCACCGAATAGCCGGTCAGATCGCCCTTTTCAACGGCATCCCAGGTTGCCTCGTCGAGCCGCGAACCGAGAATCCACGTCCCTTTGGGAAGCGTTACGGATTTGCCGGCAAACTCAACTACCTTGTCTGCGTCGAGCACATGGCTTTCAACGGGGACGGCCACGTTATTGAGCGAGTGCTGCAGGTCAACGTTGCGGTAGTTCGCAAGCCAGTCGTGCGCAACCTCCTCGATTTTCTCGGCGGTCAACACGTCGCCGTCACTATCCGGTTCACCAGGGACCAACACCGCGGCATAGGCAATGCGTTTCGCCGCTGTTGATTTCGCCACGATCGGGCCGGTGAGTTCCGCACTGACCTCGCTCCGAATCTTGTCTTTCCTTGACACGTCACTCATAATATGCACCTCTCATGTTTTCACCATTTACCACCGTTTCGTATATCGTCAACACTTTTTTTGATTTATTTTTCCTGTGCATGTATTACTCAACGTCGCTCTCCCGGAAATATGACTGGCCGGCCGGAGGCGATTTGCCCGGCGGCATGATGTATGGCACCACGCGACACCGGCAGTTAATCCATTCCTCAAGCGGGCCGTTGGTGTCGCCCGGGTACGCAAGCCCGTTTGAAAACTCGCCGTCGATCGGGATAATCTCGCCATTGACGTCCGCGTGTGTATCGCGCGTGCGGTCATCGCTGGCCGCCACCCATTTCTCGTAGACCACCCCGAACTCGCGCATAGACTCGTGCGCCACCTGGTTCTGCGTGCTCTGGATTTCGGTGCGCGCCACCCGCCGCAGTTCGTAACTTTCCATGTCCTTCGACAACTCGCCCAGGCGCTCGGCGGCTTCGTCGATCCCGAGCCCGTCCGCGTAGCTTTGCGCGAGTGTGCCCATCACGTCGCCGCGCAACCGCTCGAATGTCCGCAATGACGAATTGAACGCCCTGTCGCGGATACGATGAATCACGGTGCGCGTCATGTCTGGTGGGTCAGTGACCGAAACGCCCGCCTTGCGCAGTTGGTCAATCGCGGTATTGCGCGCGTGCTTCGCGGATTCTTCAGCCGCATCCGCAATCAGCATTGCCATCCGCTCCTCCGCATCGCGCCAGGGGAGAATAATCTGCGTGCCCATGACGTCGGATACCGGGACACCGGACCTCGACAGGTTCTCGATCACGGCTGCAACGGCGCTCCCGGACAGGTTGCCCAGCTTGCGGGCCAGCCGCGCCTCCGCTCTGCGCTGCCATTGCGGGACGGCTTTAATCGCCTCTATGAGGTCAAGAGTTTTCTCGCATAGTTCCGCAAGCTCGAAATTGCACCCAATGTTCATCGCTCGATTCCGTTCCGTTTTAACGCCGCGGTCAACTCCGTGCTGATTGCCTTTAGTGATCGCGTTGCCAATTCGAGATCAGGATCATCGCCTTCCAGTTCCATCGGCATGTCCGGGTCCAGGCTGAAACGGTCAGCCCAATGTCGCCGAAGCTCCGCAGCGGTTATCGCGCCCCGGTCGAACAGGACGCCTTGCAACTCCATGTCGCCTTTTTCATCCTCGAGGTCTATATCGGCAAGCTGCCACCTGTAGTCGCTCAGCCCGAACCCGTCGCGAATGATGTGCTTGTTGATCAACTGCTCGAGTAGTTCCTGGCGCGGCTCGACGACGGATGTCTTGTAAATCCGCGTCGCCTCCTCGGCCATGTTCCCGGCAAGCTGGCCGGTCATCATCACGCCAAGACGGTACGGGGGGACGCCATGCGAGACAATTACCTCCTCGCGGTTATCGGCGCGGTACATGCGGAACGACGAATCCTTGACATCCGTTGAAAGCGGCTTGAACTGAACCTCGACATCGCCCTCGCCGCCCATTGTGGGCAATGAAAGGATTAGCGTCTGGTGCGGGTTCTTGGCAATGCCCTCCATCGCCTCGCGGATTTTTTTCTCCAGATCGGTCACGCCCTTCTCATCCTCCACGCCGGGATCGTAATTCCCAGTGATGAATACCGCATACGCCGGGACGCCGTAATTGTCGAAAAAGGTGCGGTTGTATTCGCGGCGCGCATAGTCGGCCGCGATAGTTCCGATCGCGGGAACGTAGTCGCCGGTGCCATACGGAGCAGCCCCGGGTGTGTAGTTCGGGACGAAAATCAACTCGCTCGCGCGGTTGCCCTCGTCGATCGTGCCGGTTGCCGTAATCACGCCGCTATCCTTGTGGACATCTGACGCCTCCAGCCCGCCGTCTATCAGCTTGAACCATACCGTCTTAGTACCGCTTTTCCAGACCGCGCGCTTGCCGTCCTTGTGCACCCGGATATACTGCGCTGGCGCGTGCTTGATCTTGACGGGCTTCCCATCGCTCCGGTATCCCTCGCGGACAACTTCGAGACAGGCCCAGCCGATTGACTCGTAATCATACCACGCACGGTAAAGCGTCTCGGTGAACGGCAGTTTCTGATCGTTGAAAAACTCGCGCACCTGCTCGGCTAGGGCCTCCGCCGGTTCAGGGTCCTTGCTCGACGTTAGCGCCCAGCCCAACCCGGCCACGTCGCGCGCCTTCAGGTCGCAACACTTAGCATGATAGGTGTTGATCTCAAGGAGGTGCATCAACATGAACGGATCATAGTGAGGCGCGACAACACCAATATTCCCGTACTGCTGCCCAAACGTGTCGGTCTCGATCCTAGAAGGATTATCCTTCTGCTTCAGCGCGTACCTGTCCAGCGTTTTTAGCGACACAACATCGCCGCTCTTTGTAACTACGCAAAATGGCTTGCTCATTTCATCTACCTCCTGCCACCCGCATCAACGGGGGATGTTTGAGCAACGCGTCGAAAGCGCCGCTCATTGTGTCCACCTGGTCGTCATGCCCGATATCTAGACCAAACACTTCTACCTCGTCAAGAAATTTGTCGTTCCAGTTTCCGCGTACCAGTTTGACGTTGCCCGCCTCGGCCTGACTCGCTGCCGGTGCAGCGCGCACCATCTTCGAGCCGGTGGACGGGACGCCGCGGAAAACATATCCCGGAAGAACGGTGCGGCGGAAATAGTCGATCGCCCGCTTGCCCGCGCTGCCGGGCTCCTGCTCCATGTAGACGCAGACCCCGCGCCCGTCGTTATTGGCCGTCTGCTTGACGAGTGCATCGACGCCTGCGGCCGTCAACCTTTTGCGCACGACATGCTCGATATAGTAGATGCCTTGCGCGGTGGACATACGCAAGCCGCATGTCCAATCGGGGTCCCTGTTTCTTTTACTTTCCTCCGTTCCTGCGCAGTCCCAGAACCGCACCCGCCGCGCATTCGACGGAGCCGCATCAACGATCTCGAACCATTCGCGATGGAACATGCTGCCCTTTTCACGGACTGACCAGTCCCCGTTCATCAGCCGCTCGCGCTCCACTGGGTCTAGGTTCTCCAGTGTCTTGCGGTATTCCGCCTCGTCCAAGTGCGGGTTGTCGCTGATTTTCGACGGGAGAAATATCCGGCCGGCCACGTTTGAGTCAACAAACCGCGCGCGCACCCAGTCGTGCCCTTCCCCTCCGGGGTTGGACGCCGTCCGCATTCGGATCGGAACATGCGCCGCCGATTTCAGACGGCGGAGTCGGGAAAAAAGGTATCGGTACTGGCTTTCGCTAAACTGCGTCAACTCGTCGAAGCCGACAAACTGAAACTCCGACGATTGATAGCGGTATTTCTGCGCCTCACGCTCCAGATAGCCGAAGGTCAGCGTAGCCCCGGAGGGGAATCGCCATGTATTCGATTGCGCGTGCCAATCCGCGTCTGTCGGTGCGAGTTGTTGCTGCGAGATGTCGAGCAGCGCCCCGGGGAGGGATAAATCGGAGAAGGTCCGCCGCAGGATTAGCGCAGCGTAACCCGGCTCATCAACGTATTGCAGTGCGGCCAGGAACATGCCGAAACTTTTTCCGCCGCCAGCCGCCCCGC
>PXCX01000124.1 GCA_003565195.1 PVC group bacterium
AACTTACAATACCCCTATTAAAACACGTCATGCAGTCGCTATCCAACTCCCGCCCGGTCGTTTTGGAAGGCGCACTCAAGACATCAACCGGCGAAGAGATTCCGTCGGATATCTCCGTCAGCCTGTGCGGCCACAGGAATCAAGAGCTATGCTTCATCCTTCGCGACATCCAGCACCACCGGCAAGTCGAGGAAGCACTCAAACGCATGCATGGGCGCATGGCCAAAGCCGAGCGACTCGAGGCAGCCGGCATGGTTTCCGGTCAGATTGCGCACGACTTCAACAACCTGCTCACGCCCATGCTTGCCTACCCAAGCCTGATCCGTCGCGAACTACCGGAACATTCGCCCGCACTTGAATATCTTCAAGTGCTTGAAAAAACCGCTGAAGACATGACACACATGACCCAGCAACTGCTGGCGCTTTCGCGGCGCGGCAATGTCGGCAACGAAATTTTCGGGGTTAACGACGTCTGCAAACATGTCTTATCGCTGCTGCGCAACGATTCAATGCCGAATACGATTGAAATGGAGGCCGACTTGGCGGACGATCTGCTGGCGGTACGCGGCGGCAGCGATCAAATGCTGAGAGTTATACATAATCTATGCCAGAACGCCGTTGATGCCATGAGTGCGGCAGGCGGGCTGCTTCACATCAAAACAGAAAATATTTATCTGGAGTCGCCGGTTGGCAGCTACGAATCGGTTGAGCCGGGTGAATATGTAAGGATATCCATCCGTGACACCGGACTCGGCATTCCCGCAGATATCCGCGAAAAAGTTTTCGATCCTTTTTTTACGACCAAACGAGGCGACAAACGGCGCGGATCCGGGTTGGGTCTCAGCATTGTCAGCGGCATCATCAACGATCATCATGGCTATGTCGACGTGGACAGCCGCAACGGCGATGGGACAACGTTTTATCTTTATCTGCCCGTATGTCGTGATGTCAAGGAAGAAACTGACGCTGAAGAAGAAATCCTGGGAAACGGCGAAAAAATCCTGGTTTTAGATGACGATCCTGAACAATTAGGGATCATCATCAATCTTTGCAAAGCGTTGAATTACAAGACTACCGGGTTTTCCAGCGGCGCCGACATGCTTGCCGAAATTCGCAGCAAACCTCGATCATACGATCTGGTGATCCTCGATATGCGTCTCGATCAGCAAGAGCAAGATGGTTGTGATATATGGTTTTCCATCAAAAAAATGCGTTCGGATCTAAACTCGCTGCTGGTGTCCGGTTCCGGCTTCTCGCAATCGCGCATTGACGAGGCACAACGACACGGCGCCGGAGCTTATGTCAAAAAACCGTTGACACTGAAAAAACTAGGGCAAGCCATCGTGCAAACGCTGCAAAAAAAGCAACCGTTGCCCCCGACGTCGGCAACGGTCGCCACCGCCGAAAAGAAATCCGCCGCCCGAAAACGGGTTCCGGAGCCCGTTTCGCAACCAAAGACAGGATTGACGCCAAGGTCTTCCGGCCGCGTCCTGCTGGTCGAGGACGAGGAACGTATCCGCAACGTGTTCAGCATGGTAATTAACGAAGAATTACCCAATGTCGAACTGGATGAGGCTGCCGATGGATCCGAGTGCCTGGCAAAATTCAAGCAACAACCCTACGATGTGGTAGTCATGGATTTGTATATGCCCGTTATGGATGGGCGCCAAGCGTTTATCGAGTTGCACGACTATTGCCGTGACAACCAATTGACCATGCCGACCGTCATTTTCTGCACCGGTTTTGCCGTTCCGGCGTTTCTTAAGGAAATCGTCAACAACAAGGATGAGCCGCACGCTCTTTTGCTCAAACCGGTGCGCAACGCGGATCTTGTGGGTGCCATTCTTAACCGGTTACCACGCCCATGATTCAGGTTTCCGATGTTGACGCGTTGCGGCGTCGGATCGGCGAAGCTCGTAGCGCCGGTCGTACGGTCGCGCTGGTAGCCACCATGGGCTGTCTGCATGCCGGACACCGCTCGCTGTTCGCCGTGGCCAGCCGCCAAAGCGACTTTTTGGTAGTCAGTATTTTTGTCAATCCACTCCAATTCGGGCCTACCGAGGATTTCGACCGTTACCCGCGAACACCCGAAGCCGATGCCGCCATTTGCCGCGAGGACGGTGTGGCTTTGTTATTTACTCCCCACCCCCGAACAATGTATGCGCCGGACCATAGCGTGGTCGTCGAGGAGACCTCGCTGTCGCGCGGTCTCTGTGGTTCGCATCGGCCCGGCCATTTCCGCGGAGTCACCACAGTCGTAACCAAACTTTTCAATTTAGTGCAACCTGATATCGCGGTTTTCGGTCAGAAAGACGCCCAGCAAACCGCCATTATCCGTCGCATGGTGCGTGACTTGAATATTCCGGTCCGCATTGTCGCGGCGCCAACCCTGCGCGAGGCTAACGGTTTGGCCATCAGTTCGCGCAATCGTATGCTGGATCAGGAAACACGCCGCCGGGCGTCAGTTATCCACCAGGCATTACGCGCGGCCGTGGATGCCTACCGCCAGGGAACAACTAATGCCAGTCGGCTATGCCGCGACATGGTTGCCCGGATTGAGGCGCAACCGGATTTCTTGGTCGAATACGTTGCCACGATCGACGCCGAATCCCTGGAACCGGTAAAAAATGTGCATCAAAATGTTCTGCTGGCCGTTGCCGTACGCGCCGGGGGTGTCCGCCTGATTGATAACGAGCTGATCCTCTGAGCAAGCAACCCGTGGATTTTACGAACCCGACCGACCGCAAGTTACTCCAGCCCGGCCACCGCCTCGAACAATGCGCGCGGTGATGCGGCGGCGGGGAAAAATCGAACACCGGAGGGAACGTCCGCTGCCGCGTATCGCGGTTTGTCGCCCAAAACCAACAAACGCAGATTGGGCCGCAGTTTGCCGACCGCGCGAATCATGGCCGTCGCCTCGGGATCGATTAATCGCCGGTCAAGCAGGACGGTATCAAACGCACTATCCTCAATATTGGCCAGCAAACTGACCGTGTTAACCACGCGCAAAACCCGCATGTCCAATGCTTGCGCCGTTTTTTCCAGTTCGTCACCACGCCCTCCCGCGACAGCCAGCAAAATCGTTTTGTTGGACAAGCGTGAACGCAGCGCTTCATCGGAAAAAGATGCCTTCCCTTCTTTTGCAGCCGTTTGGCAGCCCATCGGCAAGGCAATCCTGAACATTTGCATACCTTGTTCGCCCCGCATCCCATCTAATCGGCCACCCGACGCTTCGATCGCCGAACGTACCACCGTCAATACGGCACCGGCTTCGTCCGCGATCGATTGAAAATCGGTTCTTGCCCCCGGAACATCCAGCAATTGATCGTCATCGGCAGGGGTTGCCGAAACGATAATGATCAAGGCAAACCGTCGCCCCACGGCATCAAGATGATTGTCACTGGGAACGCGGGCGCTTATTCTCACGGTTCCCGGAACCGACAACAAATCGGAACACATCAAACCAAGGTTCATAACCGACTGCTCGACCTGGGAACCGGACAGTGTGACCGCCGGCAGATTCCTGCCGATATCGGCGATTACTTTCCAGCCCGGCGGCAACGTCAGACGCAACAACTCGACCGCGCTGCGCAGTGGTTGCTCTACATAATCCGTCGGAGTTTCCGGCGCATCGGCGCGACTCAAATCAAGCAAATGGGTTGCCAGACTGGAACCGGATTGAATTGCTCGATAAATCTCGTTGGTTGCCTGGCGAGCCCCTTCATGCCCTTCGCAGCAACGGTTAAGCAACCCTGTTTGTCCGGAAATAATGCTGAGGATACGGTTGAAATCGTCGGCCACCCCCCGTGAAATCCGGCCGATCAACTGTAGGCGCGCCATCTCGCGCCGCCGCCTTTCCTGCGAGACACGTTCGGTCACATCACTGACCAGCACCATCGGTAAGTCGACCGTTGCCAGCGAGCGGAAACGCAGGTTTCGCATGGCTTGCTCGCTCATGACTTCGCGCTCTATTTCATATGGGCCAACTGCCGCAATCAACGCATCCACATCGTCTGCGGAGAGGCATGGGAACGCCGATTGCAACGGTGTTAAAGAATCGCAATCGCCGGAGGCAAGCGTGCGGGCGGCAGGATTGGTGCTGACGATCCGGCCTTTACTATCCAAAGCGACTAGGCCGTCGCGCAAATAATCCATGGCGCTGATGAATGTTCCCAGCCGCCGGATACTTTCGCGGTACGAGGCATATTTAATCGCCCACATACCGAGTCCGGCCGCCAAAAACATGAAGCCCATCGTCAAAAACCAGGTGCCAAGCAAACTGACGCGCCTGGCCATCTCGTACTCCTCTTGGGCAATCAACAGGTCAACGGAATGGATTACCCGACTGGTTGCCAAGGCAGCCAGGCTGAATAAGACAATCAATCCGACACCATACTGCCATGATCCTCGCGGAATAGGTTTCATCCGATGTACGCTCCAACTTCCCGGGACACTCGCTCCGCCCGGTTATGCCAATAAATACGCATTGCAATGTACTGCGAGTATACGCCTCCAGCAATCAAAACAAAAACGGCGCGAAACCGGGGTCAACGAACTTTATTGGCGGCACGTCGTTTCTTCACGATTTCCTCGGCCGTCGCGAACGGGACCGCTTCGTAACGCTCGAAAACCATCGTGAAAGCCGCGCGTCCCTGCGAGATAGTTCGCACCGCGTTGGCATAACCAAACAATTCGGCCAGGGGCACATAACCGCGTATAGATTTCTGGCCAGCCTGACTATCCATTGACTCAATCCGGCCGCGACGCTGGCAGATCGAGCCGGAGACCGCTCCCATATACTCTTCCGGTGTTACAACTTCAACAAACATCACTGGCTCGAGCAATTCCGGCTGACTCTTGAGAAACAACTCGCGAAAACAAACCCTTGCCGCCTCCATGAAGGCATGCTCACTCGAATCCACCTCATGATAAGAGCCATCCAGCAGGGTAACACGCGTATCGACCACCGGATACCCGGCAAACGGACCGCGTATCATGGCTTGAACAACCCCTTTTTCCACGGATGGAATATATTCCGCGGGAATATTGCCTCCCTTGACATTATTAACAAAATCAAACCCGGTGCCGGGATCAGTCATTTCAAGTTTCATCACAACGTGCCCGTATTGTCCACGACCACCGGTCTGCTTGGTATGTTTATATTGACCTTCGACATCAATCGTGCCGGCTTCCCGGTAGGCAACTTCCGGACGCCCCGCTTCCGCGGCCACGCCAAACTCACGTTTCAGCCGATCGACGAGAATATCCAGATGCAATTCGCCCATGCCTGATATAACGGTCTCGCGGGTTTCATTGTCAAACCCAACCACAAAAGTTGGATCTTCTTCAGAAAGCATGTATAGGGCATGGTTCATTTTCTCGTTTTCACCGCGTCCCGTCGTTTTTACACTGATTGACATTACCGGAGACGGGAATTCTATAGCTTCCAAAACCACCGGGTGCTCGCTATCACACAAAGTATTTCCGGTCTTGGTGCGGTTGAGACCGATCACTGCCACAATATCACCCGTCCGCGCTTCTTCCAGCGCTTCCTGACGGCTGGCGTGCATGCGCAGAATGCGCCCAATCCGCTGTTGGTTGCCTTGGGATGCATTGTAGACCACCGAACCACTCTTGAGAACACCGCTGTAAACGCGAATATAGGTCAATTTTCCCATATGTCGATCAGCCATGATCTTGAATGCCAGCGCCGCAAAAGGCTCTGCATCGTCCGCTGCTCGCTCCACACTGCGGTCCTTGCTATCCGGTTCGTGCCCCATGATGGCGGGAACCTCAACCGGCGACGGCATAAAGTTCACAATACCGTCCAACAAACGCTGAATACCTTTGTTCTTGAATGCGGCGCCACAAAAAACAGGAATGACTTGCCTGGAAATCGTCGCCTGACGAATAATCTGCAACATCTCTTCTTCGTTTAAATCGCCGGTTTCAAGATATTTCTCCAGCAAGACATCGCACTGCTCGGCGCATTTTTCCACCAGATTCGCGCGCCAGCGTTTGGCATCCTCAACCAGATCCGCGGGAATGTCTTGTTCGACGATCGCCGAACTGTGTTTCCCTTCGTCGCGGTAATAAACGGCTTTCATTCTCAACAAATCCACCACCCCATCAAATGCGTCTTCCGCGCCGATCGGGATGACGACGGGTACGGCATTGGCGCCCAATTCATTCTGAACTCCACTGACAACACTGTAAAAATCGGCGCCAACACGATCCATCTTGTTAATGAACGCAATTTTCGGGACGTTGTATTTTTCGCTCTGGCGCCAAACCTGTTCCGATTGCGGCTGAACACCGCCGACCGCGCAAAACAACGCCACAACGCCATCCAAAATCCGTAAACTGCGTTCCACTTCCGCCGTAAAATCCACGTGGCCCGGCGTATCAATCAACGTAATCTGGTGATCTCGCCATGTCGTCGTCGTCGCCGCGGAGGTAATCGTGATGCCGCGTTCCTGTTCCTGCGCCATCCAGTCCATCGTCGCTTCACCGTCATGAACTTCACCCATTTTATGGCTTTTACCTGAATAAAAAAGGATCCGTTCGCTGACGGTGGTTTTACCCGCATCAATATGCGCCATGATCCCAATGTTGCGAATCCGTTCCAACGGAATGTTACGATCCATACGCTTCTCCATATACATTAACTGCTTCCTGCTATAATCCGGGCTACCGCAAACCTCTTGACACCAACGCAAACGCTTGCCAGCTAGCGAGACCGCGTGTGACAGATAAAGCCCATCCTAAAAACTTGTCTTTATAAGTGTTTGCTCACGGCCACAATGACACGGCGGAGCAAAAAAAATCCCGTTTCGCAACATAATGAGAACGGAACATAACGGGCCATAGAACCGCGACAACCATTATTCC
Organism: PVC group bacterium; assembly: GCA_003565195.1. GTDB lineage: Bacteria > Verrucomicrobiota > Kiritimatiellia > CAIKKV01 > PXCX01 > PXCX01. The sequence continues at coordinate 6,892 of PXCX01000124.1, forward strand.
CGAAACCTCGCGGTTCTCTTTGTTGGCTACAAGCGTGCGCCTGCTCAGACGCCCGGTCTGAACAACGGCTGCTTTTGTCCTAAAACCTTTTCGGATAGGTCCGGTTAATCGTCGAAACTGAAGCGGAAATGACCGGAACGATACAGAACAGGATTCTTTTCGGGGTCGAGATCGATTTCCGACAAGCTGCGAACATCATGGCGGAAGTCTACATCCACCATTTCTTTCATGTTTTTGAGCAGATTGCCGAGATCGTTGGGACGCGAGGCCCAATCGATAGTTCCGTAGGGCGACGACAATTTGGTGAACAGAATAGGCGGTGCCGGTGGCCGCTTCTTTTCCGACCTAGCCAACGGCGTTACCGGCGCGCCACCTCCCAGCAAACTTTCGCCCGAACTGATATGGGCAGGCGGCGGGGGCGGGGGATCCCCTTCCTTTTCACGCGGATCCACAAATCCGGGCTCGTCGGAACCATCACCGTCAAAAATAATCTGCCCGAAAACCGGCGCTCCGATTAACATGATCGTTACGCCTAAAACGAACATCCAAACCACTGCCTGTGATTGCCTTTTCATCATTAACCTCCCGTCGTTTGGCCAGACTGAAATATCCCGTCCTTTGGCACTTATGATTATCTAACAAGCAACCTAAAAAGTCAACCCCTTTTCTTTTTTTGGACATTCCCCAAAAAATCGCGGGCGATTTTTCGGGAATGTTGAAATTGCCTAGGAAAACAACGGAAAAGCGCTTTTTCAGACCTGCCAGAAAGTAAAATAGTGGTTTCCAACCGGA